>CANFWR010000015.1 GCA_947450865.1 Cytophagaceae bacterium | reverse complement strand
GGCAATCCTGATTTTGCTGAGCTATCCGTTTTGATTTCTAGCTGGGAGGGACGGTTTTTCAGTGTTTGGAAGGTGGTCGACTTATCAATTTTTAACGCATTGAGTTTTTCTAAGGCTAAAACGCTAGCCGCTAATTTTACAGTACTGGCTGGGTAGAAGTATTCATTCGAATCAGATCGATAAGAATAGGTGGTCAGCGTAGGCTTGTTCTTTGCATCGCGATCAATCTGCGTGTAAAGGATTTGGAGTCGGTATTTCTCCGGGTTATCCGTCAATTTTTTGAATTTATCCGGGTTAGATAGCAATAGCTGCTCCAGGATATTGCTTGGTTTTTGAGCGAATGTACTCATGCTGATGAATAATAATAAGAGAAGTTTACGCATAGCTTTTGATGGCATCTGTGATGGTGTCAATATCTTCTAAGGTTAAGCAGGCGGGTAAAATGGCCCTACATACAGGAGGCGCCGTGATATCCGGATAGGCAAAATGATTCACTAAAATGCCGGCGGTTTTCAGGTGTTCGAATAAGCCTGGCGCTTTGGAACAGAAAGCAGGATAACCTGGTTCATAAGTCACAGGCGCATCAAATCCGTTCAGATTGTCTGCGAAGCGATTCGCTAAAGCCTTGCTTTTCGTGCTTTGTTTCTGATAAGCTTCCATCGAATGTAATCCCGCATAACAAAAGGCAGGATTAGGGGGCGATGAGCCCACCCAAAACGAATCCTTTTTGATCTCTTCAATATCTTCGAAAGAACCTAAAATAAGCCCAGCGGGCAATCCAAAGGCCTTAGAAAGGGAAACAGTTTGAAGTAAATGTCCAGAACAAGAAATGGAAATATCCTGAATTCCCGCTCGATGTGATTCATCTACTAGCAAGTAATTATTGGGGTCCATCGTTGTGGCATACGAGAAATCAAACGTGTTAATCCAGGGTGATCCGATGCCGTCAGAGGCAAGGATTTGGCCTTTTTGATGGCTGGGAATCCAATCTTTGTAAAGCCCGGAGAATGGGGTATGTGGATGGCGCCATAAGGCAGGGTGTGCCTGTGGTGCTAGGTTTAGGGTTAAGCCTTTTTGTTGGGCGAATTGGACAGCGATTTGGGCGGCAGCTAGGCCTGAAGAACAGAGGGCTGCGGCTTCTACTTGAAAATAAGCGGCTAAGGCGCGTTCGAAATCCTCCCAAATCGAGAATTGTAAATTGTTGCGACGGGAACTGCCGAAGTTTTGGGAATAGTGTTCAATTCCTTCTGCTAAGGCTTTTTGAAAGGTCGGATGTGATCCAATGTTCAGGTAATTAGTGCCTCCTAACCACAGGTATTCTGCCCCTTCAAAGGTAATTTTACGGCCCGGAATGTGATTTTCTGTGAACGAATAACTCATAGCAAAGAAGCTCCAGTTCCGGGTAAATTTGAATATGAAACCACGCCAAAATCGATGGTAATACCTTTCGAAATTTGATCATCTACTAATAAACAGCCGTCCATGTCGACATAATCAAGCAAGGGAAGTAATTGTGCGATAGCGGAACATCCGATGGTCGATTCCGTCATGCAGCCCACCATTACTTTTAATCCCAGTGTTCTGGCTTTCTTAATCATTCTCAAGGCAGGTGTGATACCGCCGCATTTCATTAATTTGATGTTGATTCCATGGAAATAGCCAGCGCATTTCTCCACATCTGATTCTAGAATACAGCTTTCGTCAGCGATGATGGGTAGCGTAGATTCTTTGAACACACGCTTCATTCCTTCCCAGTTATCGGCTTTCAAGGGTTGTTCGATGAATTCTACCCCTAATTTTTCTAATTCAGGGGCGAAATAAATGGTTTGTTCTGGAGTCCATGCCGTATTCGCATCGACACGAAAAATGGCATTTGTTTCTTTGCGCAAAGCTTCCATGATTTCCAAATCGTCGTTTGTGCCTAATTTGATTTTATAGAGAGGGAAGGGAGTTTCCTGCATTTTGGCCACCATCTTCTCCACCGTATCGATGCCGATTGTATAGTCCGTAATGGGATTATTCGAGATGTCTAAGTCCCAAATCTCGTACAAGGGTTTGTTATGCGTTTTACCCCAAAGATCCCAATAGGCCACATCCAACGCACAAAGAGCGAATGGATGTTCGTCTAATAAGGTTTTGGACATCATCGCCCAAAAATCACTCGGATGTGGTAAAATATCGTGCGGCAACAAATCGATAATTGACTCAATTTGCGCCTTCATTTTTGCCATCGTCACCCCATAATAGGGCGTCTCCGTCGCTTCCCCAAAACCACTTTTTCCATGCCAGCTCAACTCCACAATCAGCGTAGGTTGCACGTCACGCGATTCATGTGTAATCGTAAACGTGTGCTTTAAAGGCAAATCGAAAGTATGTAGCTTCAGTTCCATACGGGCTTATTTGAGTGGAATACAGGGCAATTTCTTCGATTTATCACCTGCTTTTTGCCAAACCAATCCATCCGCACGCGACCAACTAATCAAGTCGCCCGAGCCATTATGAGCTAACACTTCTCCATTTTCTACCGGGATCCATTGATCTAACTCCGCAGAAGGTTTAGGTAAGAATTGGATTTCTTTGACGTTGTATTCAGCCCATTCTCCGGAAACCCAAGGAAGGAAATAGACCCAGAAACAAGTCAGCGTTGAGATCGGATTTCCAGGGAAAGCGAAAACCACTTTTCCATCGGAACGGGTAGCGACAAGCATCGGCTTGCCAGGTTTTTGGCTGATTTTGTGAAATACTGTTTCGAATCCAGCTTCCGCTAAAACACCTGGAATTAAATCCTTTTTGCCCGCTGAAACGCCGCCAGATAATAAAATAATGTCATTTGATTCCAACACCTTATCGATGCTAGCTTTGATTTTTTCTGCTGAATCTGGTAAATGGCTGGAGTTAGCTTTGAAACCTTTGGACAATAAAACCGACTTCAACATCATCACATTTGAACTGCGAATCTGGTGATCTTTCGGTGTCTCGTGTAAGCCTACAATCTCGTCTCCTGTGGAGAAAATGTGTACATGAGGCTTTGATTCTACTTCGATATGTGCTTTACCCACGGTCGCTGCGATTGCAATTTCCACAGGTCCAATCTTCGTTCTTTTTTTCACTAAAACAGAACCTGCAGGCGCATCAGCCCCTTGTAAGTGAATGAATTGCCCTTTTTCTAATGGCGTTTTCCCGATGTAGGTAGCAATTTTCTTCTCGATACTCAGGTCTTCGATTTTGATAATCGCTTCTGTACCTCGAGGTGCCGTGGCCCCTGTCATTATTTCTAAAGCTCCATCGATTTTTTTAATCGCTTTTACGGGTTCTCCTGCGAATAAAATACCTTCGATTTTCCAGGTGGGAGCACTAATGTCTTTTACGGCGATTCCATCCATCATCACGCGGTCAAACGGAGGGAAGTCACGATCCGCCACAATTTTCTCTGCAATATTCATCCCTAAGGTCTTCGCTAAAGGCAGTTTTTCGGTACGAAAAGGAATGGTAATGTTTTTAAGGAGTTCAATGGCTTCTAAAGGGCTGATCATGTTTGTTGTTTTACGTAATTGTTAAATTTCGCTATTTTTTGCTAATTCTCCCGTATTTTTGTCTTCTAAATTTCAAATCAGCTATGTCTATTGACTTTTCTCACCTGCAATCGGACGGCACCCCAGGAATGGTGGATGTGAGTTCGAAAAACGAATCGGTTCGTGAAGCGAAAGCCCAATCCATTGTCTTTTTAGGGGCGGAAATTGTGCAACATTTTGAGGCGGCTGGTTGGCAAAATAAGAAAGGAAGTATTCTACAAACTGCGGTGATTGCGGGAACGATGGCTGCCAAAAAGACCTCGGATTTGATCCCTTTATGCCATCCCCTAGGTTTGGATTCTTGCAAGTTTGAAACCGAAGTATTAGCAGATCAAATCGTAATTACCTGTATTTGTCGCTTGGAAGCGAAGACAGGAGTAGAAATGGAAGCCCTCGTTGGCGCCTCTGTAGCAGCCTTAACGGTGTATGATATGTGTAAGTCGGTTTCCAAAGGTATCGTTATCAAAGAGACCAAATTAATCTCTAAATCCGGCGGCAAGTCCGATTTCAAAGCCTAATATGTCTTCTCACCACATCATTCGAGACAAACAAGAACCCGCGCTAATCATTGCGAACGGGGAAGCTTGCTCGTTGGATTTAGTGGAACAATTATTAGAATGGTCACCTACGGTGGTGGTGCTTGATGGGGCTTTGGAAAGAGTCATCTCTTTAGGCATCAAAGTAGATGTTTGGTTAGGTGACTTCGATCATTCACAAGAAGTTGATTACAGCGATTATCCCTTGAAGAAGGTGCATACGCCGGATCAAAATTTGACAGACTTAGAAAAAGCCTTTGAATATTTACTAGAGGAAGGTTACCCGGCTGTCAATGTCGTTTGGGCGTCTGGAAAACGGATGGATCATACGTTGAATAATTTTCATTCGCTGGTTCGCTATGGGAGAAAATTGAAGATTGTGTTTTTTGATGATTATTCGACGTCGTATTTATTGCCTCCCACATTTGAAAAGTGGTATCCAGCAGGAACTCCGCTATCACTCATGCCCTATGGCGAAGCATTTCAAGTAAAATCATCCGGTTTAGTCTACGATTTAAACCATCCTGAGTTGCGCCTGGGAACTCAGACCAGTTCAAGCAATGAGGCCCGTGAAGATGGAATCGTAAAAATTTCGTACGAAAGTGGGGCGCTTATTTTGATGGAGTGCCACGATTAATTTTGTCCTGTTCTGACGGTTTGTAAAAGACCGGTCTCGAAGCCACCTCAGGAAAGTAATTCTGCTCCACCCAATTGCCCGGAAAATCGTGTGGGTATTTATAATCAGCTCCGTAATTTAAATCTTTCATCATCCGCGTAGGCGCATTGCGTAGATGCAATGGAACTGGTAAATCGCCCGTCTGTTCCACGTAGGCCATCGCCTTGTTGATGGCGTTATAGGCGGAATTGCTTTTGGCCGATGTCGCTAAATAAATAACCGTTTGAGATAAAATAATCCTAGATTCTGGATTACCAATCACACGAATCGAATCGAAACAAGATTGCGCTAATAACAGGGCATTAGGATTCGCTAAACCGATATCTTCAGAGGCTAGAATTAACAAACGTCTTCCGATGAACTCCAAGGATTCACCTCCTACTAACATCCGCGCCAACCAATAGACTGCCGCATCCGGATCAGATCCCCGGATGGATTTGATAAATGCCGAAATGATATCGTAATGTTGTTCTCCGTCTTTATCGTATTGCGCAAGGTTTTTCTGTAAACGCTCGGTAACTAAGGCATTTGTTACTTCTAGCTCGTTTCCCCCTTCGGTGGTTATCAATAATTCGAAAAGATTTAAAAGCTTTCTGCCATCTCCACCCGAGAAATGAAATAGGGCATCGGTTTCAGTTAAGGTGATTTTTTTATCCTTAAAAAGAGAATCGGTGGCGATTGCTTTTTGAAGCATTTGATGTAAATTCTCATTGGAAAGCGATTCCAACACGTATACTTGACATCTCGACAAGAGGGCCGAAATAACTTCGAATGAGGGATTTTCAGTGGTCGCGCCCACTAAAGTGACGATACCTTTCTCGACTGCATTCAAGAGGGAATCCTGCTGGGATTTAGAGAAACGGTGAATCTCATCGATGAAGAGAATGGGGGATTGCGCCTCGAACATGCGATTTTTCTTCGCTAATTCGAGTGTCTCTCGGACATCTTTTACACCTGATTGTACCGCTGAAAGCGAATACATGGTTCGCCTTAAGGCACCAGATAACAAAGTTGCCAGTGTGGTTTTTCCTACACCCGGAGGCCCCCAAAGTATACAAGACGGCAAATGTCCCGCCTCAATCGCTTTCCGCAATGGCGCATTCGGGCCCACGACCTTTTCTTGGCCGATGTACTCATCCAGGGTGGTGGGGCGCATTCGTTCTGCGAGGGGCTGCATCATCTTTCGAAGTTACGTGATTTTTGTAAAATAGAAATAGAATTTGTAGCTTGAACAACTAAATAAACCTATCAAATATGAATCATTCTAGACGTTCCTTTTTGCGCAATTCAGCCTTTGGGTTGGGCGCATTGGCCTTTGCCTCACCTGCTCTGCAGGCATTAGCTGCTACTAAATACAAGAAATTAGTAGGAGTTCAATTATACTCGGTTCGCGACGATATGAAACGAGATCCACAATCTACTTTGGAAGCTTTAGCTGAAATGGGCTACAAATATGTAGAACACGCGAATTACATCGACCGTAAATTTTATGGTTGGGAAGCAAAAGAATTCAAGAAGCGTTTGGATGATTTAGGTTTAAAAATGCCTTCAGGTCATACCGTAATGGGTAAAAAGCACTGGGATGAGGGTAAAAATGAATTTACAGATCTTTGGAAATATACCGTAGAGGATGCGGCTGTTTTAGGACAGGAATTAGTCATTAGTCCATCTATTGACATGGCGATCCGTAAGGACAAAAACCTGTTATTAAAGTATATGGACATCTTTAATAAGTCGGGTGAATTATGCCAAAAATCAGGCATGCGATTCGGCTACCATAACCATGATTTCGAGTTCTCGGAGAAATTAGAGGGTGAATTATTATATGACATCATGTTAAATAATACGGATCCTACGCTTGTGGCGCAGCAATTGGATATAGGTAATATGATTAATGGTGGTGGAGTTCCTGCAGAAGTGATGAAGAAATTCCCAGGTCGTTTCGTGTCAATGCACGTAAAAGATGAGGTGCCTTCTGCGGCAGGACATGAGAAATTTGAATCCACGGTTCTAGGTAAAGGTTCAGGTCAAATCGACGTAAAAGCCTTAGTCAAATTAGGGGATTCAGCGGGTGGTACGAAGCATTTCATCATCGAACAAGAATCATACCAAGGATTAAAACCATTGGATTGCATGCGTGAAGATTTAGCGATCATGCGCGGATGGGGATATAAATAAAAAATAACAATATGAGAATAATTGCCTTAGGCCTATTACTAGCCGCTCCTTTTTTAGCGGATGCACAATCTTCTTTAAAACCAACGATTGCTCAAAAAGCAGATGCCTTGAAAGACAAGGTAATCGCTTGGCGTCGCGATTTCCACGAACATCCGGAACTAGGAAATCAGGAAGTGCGCACTGCGGGTATCGTTGCTGCACATTTACGTTCTTTAGGCATTGAGGTGCAAGAAAAGGTGGCATACACGGGTGTGGTTGGAATTCTAAAAGGGGGAAAGCCCGGTCCAGTTGTGGCATTGCGTGCAGATATGGATGCATTGCCAGTTACAGAACGCGCTGATGTGCCATTCAAATCGAAAGTCGTAACGGAATTCAATGGCCAAAAAACAGGTGTAATGCACGCTTGTGGACATGATTCGCATGTGGCAATCTTAATGGCGGTGGCTGAAATTTTGGCTTCTGAAAAAGCAAATTTGGCCGGAACCGTAAAGTTTATTTTTCAACCGTCTGAAGAAGGTGTCTACAATGAGAAAGGGGAAACAATTCTTTCTGGAGCCGAATTGATGGTAAAGGAAGGCGTGTTAGAAAACCCTAAAGTCGATGTGATTTTTGGATTGCACGTGACAGCAACGTCTGACAATGGGGTAATTGAATACAAGCCGGGTGCAACCATGGCAGCTGTAGATCAATTAGACATTAAAGTAAAAGGAAAGCAAGCGCATGGTGCAAGTCCTTGGACGGGAGTAGACCCAATCGTTATCTCTTCACAAATCGTGATGGGATTACAAACGATTGTCTCTCGTTCTGTGAATATTACAGAAGATCCAGCTATTGTGACTGTGGGTGCCATTCATAGTGGAATTCGCCAAAACATTATTCCAGAATCTTCTCACATGATCGGCACGATCCGTACGTTTGGTGTGGCACAACGCGAGTTAGTTCACCAACGCATTAAGGATATCGCGACAAACATTGCAGAAAGTGGAGGAGGCAAAGCAGATGTAAATATCGGAACAGGGTATCCTGTTACCTATAACAATCCGGAATTGGTGGAAAAAATGTTACCTACTTTGCAAGGAGTAAATGGAAAAGATAAAGTGCGTGTAATTCCGGCTCACACAGGTGCCGAGGATTTTTCTTTCTTCCAACAAAAGGTTCCTGGTTTCTTCTTCTTTCTAGGAACTCGTCCTGATAATAAAAAATCGAATGAAGTGGCTGGACACCACACACCTGATTTCTATTTAGATGAAGGACATTTCCAAGTGGGGGTTAAAGCCCTAAGTAGTTTAGTAGTGGACTACATGGAGATGGCGCAACCGAAGAAAAAGAAATAGATTTTGAGAGACGCGCTTGTCGCGTCTCTTTTTTTACCCCAATTTCTAAACCGATGAAAAAAATCCTCTTATACCTTTTACTAATAGGCCCTGCAACCTATGCCCAAAATCTGAAACCAGAACTTTGGAATAAACCTTGGAAAGCTTCCTGGATTACGTATGTGGAAAATTCGGCGAACGCCTATAATCTAGTCGGTTTGAAGGATTACGGGGTTTATCGCTTTCAGCACAAAGTCCCTTTACTATCGAAGCCGTCCAAATGTATTATTCACGTTTCCGGTGATAATCGCTATAAGTTATATGTGAATGGGACCTGGGTTTCTGCGGGACCTGCGAGGGGAGATCTGTATTTTTGGAATTTTGAAACCCTCGATATTGCCCCTTATTTGAAGGCGGGGGAGAATAAAATAGAGGCTTTGGTTTGGAACGAGGGGAAAGGGAAGTCGGAAGCCCAAATTTCTTATGCAACTGGATTTATTTTGCAGGCGGACGAGGAGGCTTTTGAAGTTTTTAACACAAGCGTACGCTGGGAAGTGGCTAAGAATTTAGGTGTAAGCCCGCTGGCCGTTCGGGTTCCAGGCTATTACGTGGCAGGTGCAGGAGAAATGCAGGACTATAGCAAAGGTTGGTCCTCTTTTATCTCCGCCAAATCATTAGGTCCTGGTTTGACGAAAGGTGCGTCTATTGACGCAAAGGGGTGGATGCTCTATCCATCTGCGATTCCGGCCATGGAATTAAAGTCACAAAGATTTGCCACTCTTCGCAAAGGGGAGGGAGATTTGATTCACGGAAGTGCATTGGTGGTGATGGCAAATAGCACGATGGATCTTTGGATTGATCAAGGGGTCTTAACGAATGCATATCCACAATTAAAGTTTAGCGGAGGAAAGGATGCCAAAATTGGCTTCACCTACGCGGAGGGTCTCTACGAGAAGAAAGCTTTAAGCACTTCCACGAAGAATGGGAATCACAAAGGCAATCGGAATGACATCGATAACAAATATTGGTTAGGCCGTAAAGACAGCTTGATTGCTGATGGAGCAGACCATACGTTTGAAACAATGACCTATCGAACGTTTCGTTATGTGCGTTTGACGGTGAAGACAGAAGCGGAGGATTTGACTTTACAGGATTTCAAGAGTGTATTTACAGGTTTTCCTTTTCAAGCAAAAGCATCTCTGAAAACGGATAACCCCCTGATTCCTCAAATACTTGATGTGGGTTTTCGCACGGCACGTCTTTGTGCGATGGAAACCTATATGGACTGTCCGTATTACGAACAACTGCAATACATTGGCGATGCGCGAATACAGGCGCTTGTGAGTATGTATTATGCGGGGGATGAGCGTTTAGTGCGCCAGGCCTTAGATCACATGGATCACTCGCGTATAGCAGAGGGGATTACGCTGAGTCGTTATCCAACAGATTTGCATCAACAAATTCCGACCTTCTCCTTGTGGTATATTGGGATGTTGCACGATTATTTACGATACGGAAAAGATCCTTCATTCTTGAAAAACAAATTGGCCGGAATGCGCGGCATTTTGGATTATTTTGCGCGCTTTGAGGGAACAGATGGGACCTTGCAAAACATACCTTATTGGACTTTCTCGGATTGGGTAAATGCGTGGCCGCGGGGGATTGCACCGGTAGGACCTTCTGGCCGTTCGGCGGTGATTGATTTTCAGTATATCTGGGTGTTGCAAAATGCGGCGGAATTAGAACGCTATTTTGGCTATCCAGAAATGGCTGCTAAATATGAGGCGAAAGTAAAGGCGTTAAAACCTGTATTGAATGCACTTTACTGGGATGCTTCGAGGGGATTATATGCAGATACGGAGGTGCATGATAAATATTCACAGCATGCGAATTCGCTTGCGATTTTGGCGGGAATGCCGGCTGCCGGTGTGGCTGATAAATTGCTAGCTGATAAAAATATGGCGCAGGCGACGATCTATTTTAAGTATTATCTGCATTTAGCTTTGGCCAAAGCAGGAAAAGGCAACGACTACTTGAAATGGCTTTCTATCTGGAAAGAAAACATAGACATGGGATTGACCACTTGGGCAGAAACCTCTGACATTTCGACTTCTCGATCTGATTGTCACGCTTGGGGCTCTAGCCCAAACATCGAATTTTTCCGTATCGTTTTAGGGGTAGATTCCGATGCACCTGCTTTTGCCAAAGTGAAGATTGAACCTCATTTAGGTGAACTTTCGCAAGTGGAGGGTATTGTGCCGCATCCGCAAGGTGAAATTCAAGTAAGTTATAAACCAGGAAGCGCTTCAATTACATTGCCGGGAACGGTCAGTGGGAGCTTTGTTTGGCAAGGAAAGAAATACCCCTTAAAAGCCGGGATAAATAATTTGACTATCCCTAGGTAGGATAGGACGGTTGAATGCTTTTACCTCTGTAGTTTTAAGAAAAAAATAGAACCATGTACAAACACGTATCTTATCTCTGGGATGATGCTAAAGCAGCGACACTCGCGGGGAATGAAGTCGACTTATTCATCTACCGTTCCAATATTTTAGGAGCGGATTTACGCATCACGAATTATGGCGGGGGAAACACCTCAGTCAAATTACAGGACAAAGACCCGTTAACGGGTTCAGAAACCGAAGTGATGTGGATCAAAGGTTCCGGTGGTGACATTGGCACCTTGAAAAAGTCAGGCTGCGCGGCTTTATACGTGGATCGCTTACGTTCGTTAACGAATGTCTATCGTGGATTGGAATACGAAGATGAAATGGTGGAATTGTTCAACCATTGCATTTTTGATTTGTCGTCCAAAGCACCTTCTATCGACACACCTTTGCACGGCTTCTTGCCTTTCAAACACATTGATCACTTGCATCCTGATGCGGCCATTGCGATTGCGGCATCGAAAGATGGGGAGCAAATAACGAAAGATCTTTTCGGCGGATTAATCGGCTGGGTAGGCTGGCAACGACCAGGCTTCGATTTAGGTTTGCAATTAAAGGCCTGTTTAGACGAAGCAGCTTCCCGTGGTGTGCAATTGCGTGGCATCATGTTAGGCTCACACGGCTTGTTTACCTGGGGCGACACATCTTACGATTGTTACGTTAATACCTTAGAGGTCATTGAAAAATGTGCGGAATACATTGAGTCGAAAACAGCTACTGTTTTTGGTGGAGCGCGGATGACTTCGTTTTCTGCGGAAGAGCGAGAAGCGAAAGCTGCCGCGTTAGCACCCGTTTTACGCGGATTCTGTTCGTCGCACGTTCAAATGGTGGGACATTTCTCCGACGATGAGCGCGTGTTGCAATTCATTAATTCGAACGATTTAGATCGTTTGGCTCCTCTTGGTACCTCTTGCCCGGATCATTTCTTGCGGACGAAAATTTCGCCATTGGTCTTGGGGTTCGATGTTTCTGTGGAGGCCTTGACTCCATTATTCGAAGATTACCGCATCATGTACGGATCCTATTATGATTCTTGCAAGCATGCGAATTCGCCGGCGATGCGTGATCCGAATCCGGTCGTGATTTTATATCCGGGTGTGGGTATGTTTACGTTTGCCAAAGACAAACAAACCGCCCGCGTTGCCGCCGAATTTTACACCAATGCCATCAATGTGATGCGGGGAGCGGAGGCGATTTCGTCGTATACTTCCTTGCCTCGTCAAGAAGCTTTTGATATCGAATATTGGTTATTGGAGGAAGCGAAACTCCAACGTATGCCTAAGCCAAAAGCTTTATCCGGCCGTGTCGCATTTGTGACTGGATCAGGTGGGGGAATCGGTAAGGCGATTGCCAAAAAAATGGCTCAGGAAGGCGCTTGCGTGATTTTAAATGACGTGAACGCCGATCGTTTGGCGGAGGCTAAAGCAGAGTTTATTGGTTTATTCGGTAAAGATGTCGTTTCGACCGTGATTGCCGATGTGACGAATCAAGAGTCGATTGAGGCGGCGATGAAACAAGCATGTTTGGATTTTGGTGGGGTGGATTTGATTGTAAATAATGCGGGAATATCCATCTCGAAAGGGATTTTGGAACATACCCAAGCAGATTGGGATAAATTATATGACATCTTAGTGAAAGGCCAATACTTGGTTTCGCAAGCGGCAATCGCCATCATGCGCAAGCAAGGATTGGGCGGAGACATCGTGAACATCGTGTCGAAAAATGCTTTTGTTGCAGGACCAAACAACGTCGGCTATGGCAGTGCGAAAGCAGCTCAGGCACACATGACACGCTTATTAGCGGCTGAATTAGGACCGGATCATATCCGTGTGAATACCGTCAACCCGGATGCAGTGATTGCGGATTCGAATATCTGGGCAGGAGGCTGGGCCGAAGGTCGTGCCAAAGCCTATGGCATCACAGTAGCTGAATTACCCGCGTATTACGCGAAACGTACCCTATTAAATGAATCTATTTTGCCTGATGACATTGCTAACGCGTGTTTTGCATTCGTAGGAGGCTTATTAAATAAGTCAACTGGAAATGCATTGAACGTGGATGGTGGTGTGGCTGCAGGATTTTTAAGATAAGAAGCATGAATATATTAAATCATAATGAGGCATTATTAGCCCAACATACCCGCCGACTGGATTTCTTGAAATCCGAGGTGAATTTGCCAGCAGGCATTTTACAGAAATTAAAGGATTTTCAAATCGCAATTCCTTCTTGGGCTTTAGGCACGGGAGGAACTCGTTTTGGTCGGTTCTCCGGCGGAGGCGAACCGCGTAACTTGGAAGAGAAAATCGCTGATGTAGGTTTATTACATGCCTTGAATCAGTCATCGGGTGCGATTTCATTGCACATTCCTTGGGATATCCCTACGGATCCTGCGGCGATTCGCACGCTAGCTGCTCAACACGGTCTGGCATTCGATGCGGTGAACTCGAATACCTTTCAAGATCAAGCGGATCAAGCCCATTCCTATAAGTTTGGTTCTTTGCAACATGTTTCTGCGGCGACTCGGAAACAGGCGATTGATCATAATATTGAGGTGATCAAGCACGGAGTGGAACTTGGATCGAAGGCATTGACCGTTTGGTTGTCCGACGGATCTTGTTTCCCAGGCCAACTAAACTTCCGTCACGCTTATGAGCGCACAGTAGATAGTTTACGGGAGATTTATGCCGCTTTGCCGGCTGATTGGTCTTTGTATTTGGAATACAAAGCCTACGAGCCGAACTTCTATTCGACCACCGTGGGTGACTGGGGTGCGTCCTATTCGATGGTGAATAAATTAGGGCCTCAGGCGAAGACTTTGGTCGATTTAGGTCACCATTTACCTAATGCTAACATCGAGCAAATCGTTTCCATTTTATTAATGGAGGGGAAATTAGGCGGCTTCCACTTCAACGATTCGAAATACGGCGATGATGATTTGACGGCTGGGTCAATCAAACCTTACCAATTGTTCTTGATCTTCAACGAATTAGTGGACGGAATGGACGCGAAGGGAATGAATCATGCCAAAGACCTAGGTTGGATGATCGATGCCTCGCACAACGTGAAAGATCCTTTAGAGGATTTATTGCAATCGGTGGAAGCGATTCAAATCGCCTACGCTCAGGCCTTATTAGTGGACCGAAAAGCCTTAGAAGTTGCTCGTGAAGCGAATGATGTGGTGCGTTGTCAAGAAATATTGCAGGCCGTTTTCCGTACAGATGTACGCGTCTTAGTAGCACAGGCTCGCTTGGAATTAGGCGGAGCATTAGATCCGATTGCCTTGTTCCGTCAGGAGAAAATGCGCGATCAATTAATCAAGGCACGTGGTGCGAAAACGGTTGCGACGGGATTATAAGTTATGAGCGTTAAAACACCTGTCATCGCGGTATTTGACATTGGGAAAACCAATAAAAAGGTTTTTCTGTGGGATACAGCGTTTCAGATTGTTTTTGAAAAGCAACAACATTTTGCGGAGATTGTGGATGAAGAGGGCTTTGCCTGCGAGGATTTACTCGCTTTACAGCAGTGGATCATCCAGACATTTACAGAACTCTGCCAAATGCCGGAATTTGAGCTTACAGGCTTGAATTTTTCGGCCTATGGCGCCTCCTTTGTGTATGTGGATCGTACGGGTGAACCGGTGGCGCCTTTGTATAATTATTTGAAACCTGTTTCTGTACCATTTCCCTATGCGGATTTTGGGGGAGAGGCGGAGTTTGCGCGTAAAACGGCATCTCCCATTTTAGGGAATTTAAATTCAGGTCTACAAGTATATGCGGCACGTTTAAAACCATTTTGGCATGAGGTATTCAAAGCCTTTCATTTTCCCAATTATCTCGCGTCCCTATTTACGGGAAAGTTCTTGTCCGAGATTACATCTATCGGTTGCCATACGGCTTTATGGGATTTCGACAAAGGGCAATACCATCCTTGGGTTTCAGCGATTGAAGATAAATTAGCTCCAATATCCGGGACGGCTAGCCTGGAAATAGATGGGATTAATTACGGTCTTGGTCTTCATGATTCCTCAGCGGCCTTGGTGCCTTATCTGCGCACGGTTTCGGATGAATTTGTGCTGTTATCAACCGGAACTTGGTGCATTGCGATGCATCCGTTCAATGAATCGCCCCTAACAGCAGATGAATTAGCAAATGATGTCTTGTGTTATCTGCAGCCCAATGGAAAACCTGTGAAGGCCTCTCGCTTATTTGGAGGGCATTTCCATGAGGAGCAGGTGGCTCGGATGGAAAAGCATTTTGGCGGATCATATACCGATTTGAAATTTTCAGACGAGGCGTATGAATTAAAACCGAAAGCATCTTCCGTTTTTGAATCAGCCTTTGCCTCACGAAATTTAACTGATTTTGCAGATTTAGCTTCGGCATATGATCAATTCATGGTAGATTTGGTAGGCCAACAAATCTGTAGTTTGAACCTGTTGCTGAAAGATGCACCAGTCAAACAATTGCTTGTAGACGGAGGTTTTAGTAAAAATGAATGGTACATGCGATTACTGGCGCGGGCCTTTCCAGAAATAGAAGTTTATGCCGCAGAAGTTGCACAAGCGAGTGCATTAGGTGCTGCTTTACTGGTTTACGAAGGGGAATTACCCCAAAATTTAATTCAATTGAAACGATATTAGGATGCGTGTTGCCCTTTTTGTCCCCTGTTACATTGACCAATTCTATCCGCAGGTAGCGGTGGCGAGTTTGGAATTGTTGGAAAAACTGGGTTGTGAGGTGATTGTTCCTATAGACCAAACCTGTTGCGGCCAACCGATGGCCAATTCCGGTTTTGCCTCATCAACTGAAGGTTGCGATGCAAACTTTACCAACAATTTTGAGGGTTTTGATTACATTGTAGGCCCCTCAGGATCCTGCGTATTGCACCTTAAGGAACATCATCCTTCGGAGAAAATAAGGAATTCGGTTTACGAGATTTGTGAGTTTTTAACGGATATATTGAAGATCTCGAGCTTGCAAGCGAAATTCCCACACCGCGTGGGTTTACATCAAAGTTGCCATGGACAACGAGGCCTACGTTTAAGTTCGATGTCCGAGCGAAATGAAAAGCCCTTCTCTAAGTTAGAAGATCTACTGGGACTCGTGGAGGGTGTTGAAATATTAAAACCGGAACGCGCAGATGAATGCTGCGGTTTTGGTGGAACCTTCTGCGTAACGGAAGAAGCTGTTTCAGTGAAAATGGGCGTGGATCGAATTAAAGAACACGATGCTAATGCGGTGGAATATATTGTGGGTGCAGATACTTCCTGTTTGATGCACATGGAAGGAATTTTGCGTCGCCAAGGTTCCAAAGTTCAGGTAAAACATATAGTTGAAATATTGAATCATGCTTAGTCACGCAGAAGCTTCGGAGAAATTTATTGCGGATGCTGAGCGAACGGACTGGCATGATGAAACTTTGTGGTTTGTCCGCGAAAAGCGTGATAAGGTATCTAAAGTTTTACCCGAATGGGAAGCCCTGCGTGAACACGCCTCCCAAATCAAAGATCATACCCTAGCGAATTTAGGCAGCTATTTGCAAGCCTTTGAAGAGAAAGCGCAGGCAAATGGAATTAAAGTCCATTGGGCGGCTGATGCTGCAGAACATAATGCGATTGTTCACCAGATAATTGCCGATCAAGGTTCTAAAATCTTGGTGAAAAGTAAATCCATGCTGACTGAAGAATGCCATTTAAATGATTATTTGGCAAACAAAGGCATCGAAGTCGTAGATACTGATTTAGGTGAACGCATTGTTCAATTCCGCAATGAAGCGCCTAGTCACATTGTTTTGCCTGCGATCCACCTGAAAAAAGAAGATGTGGGGGAGACGTTCCATCAACATTTGGGGACGCCCAAGGGCAATAAAGATCCCCAATTTCTAACAGAGGCCGCACGCCAACATTTGCGTGGGCATTTTCTAGCCTCTGAAGTGGCCATCACCGGAGTGAATTTCGCTATTGCTGAAACGGGCGAATTTGTGGTTTGCACGAATGAAGGAAATGCGGACATGGGGGCACATTTGGCCAAAGTCCACATAGCTTGTATGGGTATCGAAAAGATTATCCCGAAAAGAGAGGATCTAGCCGTGTTTTTGCGTTTGCTGGCTAGAAGTGCTACAGGGCAATTGATCACGACCTATTCCTCGCATTTTCATAAGCCTCGTGAAGGACAAGAAATGCACATTGTGTTATTGGACAACGGTCGTACACGTCAGCTCGCTGACCCGAAATACAAGAATTCATTGAAATGCATCCGCTGCGCGGCGTGCTTTAACACCTGTCCAGTATACAGAAGAAGTGGGGGACATAGTTACCATCAACCGGTGGCAGGGCCAATTGGATCCATTTTAGCGCCTAATATTGATAAAAAAGCGAATGCGGATTTACCTTTTGCGAGCACTTTATGTGGTTCTTGTTCGAATGTTTGTCCAGTGAAGATTAATATCCACGAGCAATTGTGGTTTTGGCGTCAAGACTTGATGGCGGCTGGATTAGCTCCGGTCAGCAAAACGATAGGCATGAAACTGATGGCATTCACCTTAGCCCATCCAGCGATTTACCGAATAGGAGGGGTATTTATCAGAAGATTTTCCGGTCTACTAAACACCTCATTAAATCCATGGTACAAACAACGGGAGATGCCAGAAGCACCCAAGGAAAGTTTTCAAGAATGGTATAAAAAACGATGAGCGCAAGAGAAGAAATATTGGGAAAAATTTACGCGCAAAGCGAAATAAATCATCCAGGCGACTTTCAAGGGGCATCGGAGGATTTTGATTTCAAAGCTGCTTTGGAGGTGGTAGGAGCTCGTGTTTTGACTGCGGAAGCATTGGAAATTGAATTTCCAGGAAGACGACGCTATGAAAAAATCCTGGATGGTTTGAGTTTAGCTGAAGTGGAAGTGTTAGAAATCGATGGCGAATTTGGAGTTGCGGAAAATGGGGCGATTTGGTTGACGGAGGAAGCGTTGCCACATCGGGTGGCGCCATTCATTTGCCAACATTTAGTGATCAACGTTTCTAAAATAGTTCCGAATATGCACGCCGCTTATGCGGAATTAAATAAGCCGAACTCGAGCTTTGGTTTGTTTTTAGCCGGTCCATCAAAGACCGCGGATATTGAGCAATCACTCGTGATTGGGGCACATGGCGCTCGGAGTTTGACCGTGGTAATCCGCGCTTAATTTTGTAATTTTGCTTCGTATGAAGCCCATTTTCTTCTTTATTATCCTATTTTTCCAGCTTTCAGCGCAAGCCTTTCAAGGCACGCAGGAGAAAATTAAGCGCTACAAACCTTTCATTGATTCCTTATCTCAAGTATATGGAATTCCTTCGAAATTAATTATTGGGGTGGGGATTTGTGAATCCGGTTTTGGCCAGTCTAAACAATCCATTAAACAAAATAATTACTTCGGTTTACGCGGTAAATACTCCCGTAAAAAGAAGTCGAGTTTTAAACATTATGCGCGGCCAGAGGATAGCATGGTAGATTTTTGTGAGGTTTTGGCAAGCAAAAAATACTACACAAACTTGAAAGGGAATCCGGATCCGATGAGGTGGACGCGAGCGATGGCGAAGGCGCGTTATGCGGCGAATGCGAAACGCTGGATTCGGTTAATGAAAAAATCTTTTACGTTGATAGATTAGATGAGAAGGTTTTATCTGTTTTGGGCGGCTCTTTGTTTTATTATTGCGTGTTCTGCGCTGTATTTGTATAGTTATATCCCTAGCACGTATTTATTTGCGGACCAAGAAATCAAGAAATTATTCGAGATAGAAAAACCCGTGGAACAGGTTTCGGAAATTATCACGGTATCGAAAATTGACACGATTCCCACGTATGTCATATCTGCAGATACGGCAGAAATGGTCTATTCTGAAATTCCTGAGCCTATTTTGCCGGACTCGAGTGTGGATGATTCCACGCAGCATCGGGTGCTATTGATAGGGGACTCGGAAGCGGGCGGAATGAAGAATGTGTTGAATGATTATTGCCAAAGCAACGGCCACAAACTCGTCGCCACCGTCGAATGGGCTTCGGCCACTTCCTTGAATTTTGCGAAATCCGATACGATTTCCAAGATTATCAAACGCTACCGACCCACTTTTGTCTTCGTACTTTTTGGCTTGAATGAAGTCCTAGCAAAGGATTATTTGACCCGAAAAAACTTCGCTAAAAGTTTCCATAAACGTTTGAACGGTCTTCCCTATGCCTGGATAGGACCTACGAATTGGGGCTATGATTACGTGATTTCAGATGCCTTTCAAGCAGCAGCTGATTCCGCTGCTTTTTTCTCCTCTAAACATTTAGTTTTACCTAAAGCAACAGATGGCAGACATCCTTCCTTGCCGGGTTACCGCATTTGGATGGGAAATGTGGCGAATTGGTTACAGGAATCGAGTCGTTGGAAGATACGGATGATGCCGCCAGCGCGGTTTGGCTATCCGAAAAAATACAAAGCAATTGTCTTAAATGCAGCAGATTATAGAGGTTATTAAGCAGGCGTTTGGGTCGATCCCCTTTGAGCAGCTCCTTCGTGAATTCATGCTGTATTCCACGAAAGAGCCCTGGTTTTTCACGGAGTTTTCTTTCCTGTTTACATTCGGGATTTTTCTCTTTTTCTATGCGCTTCTTTTTACCCAAAATGCCCTGCGCAAAATCTATTTAATTGCCTTTAGTTTATTCTTTTACTATAAATCGAGCGGCCCTTTTTTAGCCCTATTTGTTTTCCAAATCGTGGTGGATTTCCTTTTTGCGCGCAGAATCGAGCGGTCCGAAGGCACCTCAAAGCAAATTTGGATGAGCGTCGCCGTTCTGTTTAGTCTTTCTTTCTTGCTCTATTTTAAGTACCCTAACTTCATTTTAGAGAACACGAATTGGCTCTTATTGACGCATTTCGAGCCGGTGGATTTGTTTCTACCCATCGGGATTTCCTTTTATACCTTTCAGTCGATTTCCTACATTGTGGACGTATACCGCGGAGAGATTAGGTCCTCTAAAAGCTTCCTCGATTATGCCTTCTATATGACTTTTTTTCCGCACTTAGTGGCGGGTCCCATTGTCCGGGCGAAGGATTTTTTAGGCCAAATAAATTCCCCCGAAAACCTGGATGCGCGACGCTATAAAGAAAGTTTGTTTCGGATTGTGACCGGACTGATCAAAAAATTATTGATCGCTGATTACCTAGGGAAATACGTTGATATGGTGTTTGAAAACCCGGCTTTTTATACGGGAGGGGAGAATCTGTTGGGTGCTTTGGCGTATAGTTTCCAGATCTATTTTGACTTTTCGGGCTATTCCGATATCGCCATTGGATTAGCCTTGTTGTTAGGATATCGATTGAAGGAGAATTTTGAAAATCCGTATGGATCCTCGAATGTGACAGAATTTTGGCGTAAATGGCATATTTCCCTTTCCACCTGGCTGCGTGATTACGTCTACATCCCTTTGGGTGGAAATCGAAAAGGGGCATTTAATACCTATCTTTTTTTGTTGATCACGATGTTAGTGGGTGGTTTTTGGCACGGGGCTAGTTGGCAATTTGTTTGCTGGGGAGCTGCGCACGGATTAGCGCTGGCACTTCACAAAGCGGTTCACAAGCACCTTCCGGAAGGCAAATGGATGGACTTTATAGGCGGTATTTTTACGTTTAGTTTTGTTACTTTCTGTTGGATTTTCTTCCGGGCGCGTGATTTCGATACGGCATTGTTAATGCTGAATCAAATGGTCATGGCTACTTCGGAAGTAGATTTTGTAGGTTTCTGGTTTTCTCGGAATGAATTGGCTATTTTGCTCGTGACCCTTTCAGCTTGGACTTTAATTCCTGGAGATTGGAAGCGAAAAGCATTTGAAGGAACATTTTATGTGCCATCCTTCTTTTGGTTTTTCTTCCTGTTAGCGGCCCTACAACTGATCATTCAATTCCGCGACACCTTAGTACAACCCTTTATCTATTTTCAATTTTGAGGTATCTATTTCTGCTTTTCTGGGTGTTTTCGCGTCCTCTTTTTGCCAAAGTAGATTCCACCCAAGTCTGCCATTCCTGCAATGTCATTCAGAGCGATTCAGACGTAGCCGCATTAGCACCAAAATGGAAATCCGGAACCTTGAAAGTCCTGCATCTTGGGGATTCCCACGTACAAATTGGCCATTTTTCAGGCGAGATAAAACGGCTGTTAGGTGTTCGACAGGAAGGAATTCAATTCCCTTACAGTCTCGCTAAAAGCGTTGATGGCCGTGTCTTTAAATCTAAAGCAAGTGGTCGCTGGGAAGGAACATCCATTCTAAAACCATCCGCTGGTTGGAATATTGGCTTAGCCGGTTATGCCGTTTCTACGCGTGATAGTGCCGCACAAATCACCTTTACCTTAAAGGATTCCCTAGCTACGCTTAAACAGATTCGGGTTTGGACTAATTCAGATTCTTGTGCAATGATTCCAGATGTAGGACCGGAATTTATGCTGGATAAACGTGGGCAAAGCGGAAACGTGGCTTATTGGGATTTTAAAAGCAATACCAGCCTAAGTCAATTTACGCTAAGTCTTCAAAAAGGCACTTCAAAACAAGATGAATTTACCTTGCACGGGGTGGAGATTTTGTCCAATGAAACCAGTATCGATTACCAAGATTTAGGCGTGGCTGGTGCACAGTTTACGCATTTGAAGTCGAGAGGGAATATCGTTTTGGATCAAATAGAGCTTTTGAAGCCAGATCTGATTATCTGCTCCTTTGGAACTAATGAAGCTTATAATGCAAACTGGAATCCAGCAACATACCGCCAGGCGCTCGTCGAATTTATACAAGACGTGAAGTCCAAATCCCCTGAAACGGTTTTTCTATTCACTAGCCCACCCGATACGCGAAGTCAAAAACGCATCCCCAAATTTCAGCAGGAGGTCGTTCGCACCTTAGCTGAAATGCCCGCTGCTTATTATGATTTGAATCAGGTGATGGGAGGTTTTGGTTCAAGTGCAGAATGGGTTAAAAATGGTTGTTTTTTAAAAGATCAATTGCATTTAACGAAAGAAGGTTACCAGTTGCAGGCAAAATTATTTGTGTTGGCCCTATTCAAATCTTGGAGTGAATCTACCAGATTCGAAATTTTGCAAAATCAGGTCAATCAGCACACAGTCAGCATTGGAATTCCTAAATAATTCCTATATTTAGTGCAAAACCTGTTTAATCTATGTCAGTTTCAAGAAGGAAATTTATAGGACAATCTGTTCTAGGTTTGGCTGCATTCAGTATTATGCCACGCCACGTGTTAGGAAAGGGCTTTTTAGCGCCATCTGATCAATTAACGAAAGCGATTATTGGTACCGGAGGAATGGGTCGTGGGCACATACCCTATGCGGGAACGCGGGTGGTTGCGCTTTGCGATGTGGACAAGAAAAACCTACAGCTCGGATTAGATAAAGTAGAAAAAGGCGTGAAATCATTCCACGATTACCGGGAGATGATTCAGTTGCCTGAAGTAGATATTGTTCACGTAGCCACTCCGCCTCATTGGCACGGCATTATGGCAGCGGATTCAGCGAGAGCTGGCAAAGACATTTGGTGTGAGAAGCCAATGACCCGAACCATCGGGGAGGGTAAACGCCTAAAAGAAGCCGTTCAGCAGCACGGGCGTATTTTTCGTTTAAATACCTGGTTCCGTTTTGAAGGTAACTTTTATGGAATGAACACCACGGTGAAGCCGATGAAAAAGGTGGTGGATTCAGGACTTTTAGGCTGGCCGTTGAAGTTTACGGTGAGTAAGCATACCGGTTTTGATTGGAAATTTTACTGGGTAGGGAAAACGGATTTAACGCCGCAACCTGTGCCTTTGGAATTAGATTACGAAAGCTGGTTAGGACCCGCTCCTTACAAACCATACAACGTACACCGCACTCACCAAACTTTCCGCGGCTACTGGGATTACGATGGAGGTGCACTAGGAGATATGGGGCAACATTATTTGGACCCTATTCAATACATGCTGGGAAAAGATAACGAGTCACCGGTGTACATCGAAGTGGATGCGCCGGTGCAAGATAAAGACGCCGTGGGTATCTTTAATCGCATTACCTATACGTATGCGGATGGATGCCAAATCGTGTTAGACGGCGAAGCCAAAGACGAAAAAGTCGCTTATATAGAAGGACCTAAAGGGAAATTGTACCGTAATATGCAGTCGGATATTCCGGATTTGGCGAAAAAACTTGCCGAATTCCCGGATCCCGTGATGCAACAAACGGATTTCGTTGATTCGGTCAAAAATCGCAAGAAATTTGCCTTGAATGAGGAAAATGGACACCGTTCTTGCACCTTAATTAACCTGGGTTTAATCGCGATGCGCGTGCACCGCAACTTGAAATTTGACCCCATCAATCAAGTCATTGTGGGGGACGATGAAGCAAATCGCCTAATGGATCAACCGATGCGCGCACCTTATATTTTATAAAACGATGAGATATCTATTCCTATTTTTATTGATTGGTACCACGGTGTTCGCGCAAGACGCGAGCCGCGTGGAACAAAATCGCCTCCGTTCTCTAGCAGAGAAAGGTGACTTTTCTAGCTTGAAATCCTCGGCTTATGCCCTAAAGGGCGCCTATGATCCCACGCAAGTGACGGAATCCTATATCCAAGCCATCTCGAAAAACAGAGCGGAATTGCTGGCTTATTTAGCGATTGGCTTGACGGAAAATGCGGAGATGAAAACCATGGCTCATTTGGATGCAGCTGTTTGGTTACAGCGTTACGCAGCATCAAGACCGCAGGTGATGGCGTTTATTTGGAAGAACTATTTAAGTGCGCCGCGCGATCTTCAGATTTTGAAAGCGGCAAGTAAATCTTGGGATGCTACGCACGCGCAAGCGTTTGTGAAAGCGGTAGGTACCTATAAAGCTGCATGGGCTGTTCCAGCCATGCCTGCAGGTTTTACGAAGGAAAAAGCCCTGGCTTTGTTGCAGGTAGGAGGAGTAAATAATCTGGCAACAGTGTGGTCGCAGTTAGCCTCTTCATCCGAAGCAAATCTAGAAGTAGCCGATTACAGCACCTCCCTTAAGGCAAATGACTTCTTCAAAAAGGCTTTAGAGAACTATGAAAATGCCAGCCTAGCTCAAAAATCAGTTTTGCTCGTCTATGGTTCTTCCCGTCAATGGCCGGAGGTAAAGCCTTTGGTTTGGCGATCAGTGCAATCGAATTCATCTACTCGCGCGGTTGGATTTTATACCTTGCCTTATTGGGTAACGGTTGCTGATTTTGATATAATAGCGGGGAAATTAGGGAATGCTGAACTGCCAAACGAAGTAAAATCATTGCAACAGGCAATTACTCAAATCACTCGACAGGATGGAACCTTAAACAGCAAAATTACTGCTTATGTGCTGCAAGCTAGTCAAAAAGCGAATTGGATTCCTTTCGTACAAGAAGTGGAAAACCTAGGTTGGTTGTATGCAGAAGCTAAGAAAACAAAAAATGAAGAGGCTATTCGCGCTTTCGCACGGATCAATGCGAAGTTGTTTAAAAATGTGGATCAGCAGGTCTTGAACTACCGCAATGCGTTGGATTTAACGGCTAACTTGGAGACGCGGGAGCAGATCTTTAAAGGTTTGGCAAAATGCAATTCTCTTTCAGCGATGCGTACGCTATACCTCGGATTACAGGATCCTAATGTACGTCAAATTGCTGCCGATGGACTTGCAGCACTCTACCTAGCTAATCCTGATTTCAGAGGTCAAATGACAAAGGAGTGGGTCCAAGAAGTTTTCAATCAAATAACAGATCCAGCTGTAAGAGAGAAATTGACTGAAGCATTCAAAATCGCTGACCGTGGTTTTTACACCATGTACAATGGTCAAGATTTACGTGGTTGGAAGGGACTTGTAGCGAATCCAGTTAAGCGCAGAACAATGTCTGCAGATACCCTGGCTTTATTACAGTTAAAAGCGGACAAAATCATGCATGCAGGATGGGAAGCGAAAGGAGAGGAGCTGCATTTTACAGGGCACGGAGACAATTTGTGTTCGGTCAAAGACTACCAAGATTTTGAAATGTATGTCGATTGGAAAATCGAAAAGGACGGAGATGCCGGTATTTATTTGAGGGGATCTCCTCAGGTGCAGATTTGGGATATTGCACGTACAAATGTGGGGGCACAGGTAGGTTCTGGAGGTTTGTATAATAACCAAACAAACCCGCGTAACCCGTTGAAAGTGGCGGATAATCCGATCAATGAATGGAATACCTTCCGCATCATCATGAAAGGCGAGCGGGTAACGGTATACCTAAATGGCGAATTAGTGGTGAATGACGTACTTTTAGAAAATTATTGGGATCGTAAAATTCCGATTTTTGTCAAAGACGCGATAGAATTGCAAGCTCACGGGAATCACATCGTTTACCGTAATATTTATGTGAAGGAATTAAAGCCAGCGACAGCCTATATGGCTCCAGAAGTAGACTTTACTACCTTATTTGATGGTACCTCTTTATTTAATTGGACCGGAAATACGACAGATTATTTCCCTTCAAATGGCGAATTAGTGGTGGATCCGACTCGTGGAGGAAAGGGTAATTTGTATACCAAAAAAGAATACGGTGATTTCCATCTCAAATTTGATTTTCAATTAACGCCTGGGGCTAATAATGGCTTAGGCATTCGCGCACCCATAGAGGGAGACGCGGCTTATGTGGGGATGGAATTGCAGATTTTGGACAATACAGCGCCCATGTATGCGAAACTTCAACCCTATCAATACCACGGTTCCGTTTACGGAATCATTCCGGCGAAGCAAGGTTTTTTAAAACCAGTGGGAGAGTGGAACGAAGAAGAGGTAATCGCTCAAGGAAATAAAATCAAAGTAATTTTAAATGGAGAAGTTATTCTAGACGGGGATATCGCGCTGGCCACGAAAGACGGTACGGCTGATCACAAAGAACATCCCGGTTTGTTAAACAAATCAGGTCATATTGGGTTTTTAGGACATGGTTCTCCTTTGAAATTTAGAAATATTAGAATTAAAGAATTGATCAAGAAAAAATAGAAATATGGCTATCAATTGCACAGTTAACAAGAAAAAGGTCTCTTTGGACATTGATCCAAACACTCCCTTATTATGGGCACTTAGAGATCATTTGTCCCTGTTAGGAACAAAGTATGGTTGTGGTATTGCTCAATGTGGAGCATGTACCGTATGGGTCAACGGAGAACCAACGCGTTCTTGTGTTTTGCCTATTTCTGCCGTGTCAAACGCACAAATTACCACGATTGAAGGACTGGATCCTGCCGGAAAACACCCGGTTCAAATGGCTTGGGATGAGCTGGATGTTCCCCAATGTGGTTATTGCCAAGCAGGTCAAATTATGACCGCTGCGGGTCTTTTGAAAAAGAATCCGCAACCGACAGATCAAGAAATTGTGGACGGCATGTCCGGCAATATTTGCCGTTGTGGAACGTATCACCGTATTCAAGAAGCCGTAAAATTAGCCTCTAAAAAGAGTAAGAAATGAAAACATCGAGAAGAGATTTTATTCAAAAAACCGCCTTATTTACAGGGGTATTTACTTTAGGTTTTGATTGGTTTTCGGCCGAAGCTTCCCCTATGGAAGTGGTGGCTGGAGCGGGTCGATTTAATGCCTTTTTGTCGATAGATAGCTTGGGCAAAATCACCTTATTTTCTCCCAATCCAGAAATTGGACAAGGGATAAAAACGGCTTTCCCAGTGGTGGTGGCAGAGGAATTAGACGTAGATTGGGCACAAGTTCAAGTGGAACAAGCGAATCTAGATACGAAGCAATTCGAACGTCAATTGACGGGAGGTAGTGGCGCATTGAAGCACTCTTGGGAGCGCTTAAGAAAGGCTGGAGCCACTGTGCGGAAGATGATGATGCAAGCGGCGGCGGATCAATGGAAAGTGGATGTGGCACAATGCAAAACCTCGAAAGGATTTGTGTTAGGTCCAGCAGGCCAAAAAGCCTCCTACGGTTCCCTTGCCGAAGCGGCTTCTAAATTACCCGTTCCGTCTGACGTCACGTTTAAGGATCGTAAAGATTATAAGATTATTGGAACGCGCGTAAAGGGCGTTGATAATAAAAATGTAGTTACTGGTAAGCCTTTATTTGGGATGGACATCCGCAAGCCAGGGATGGTTTTTGCCCAAATCGTGCGTCCTCCTTTTGGAGCTACATTGAAATCGTTTTCGGCGGAGGATGTGAAGAAAATGCCTGGGATTTTAGACGTGGTATCCTTTAAAAACAAAGTGGCCATCGTAGGAGAGAATACCTACGCTATCTTGCAAGCTCGCGCAAGTTTGACTTGTGATTATAGTTCTGAGGCGCCTTTGGAAAGTAACGATACCCACCAAAACTGGTTCGACGAAGGAATGAAATCCGATAAGGCACAGGTGATGCGTAAAGACGGCGATTTTGCTGCTGCCATCGCCTCAGCTGCTAAAGTAATCGAAGCGACTTACGAATGCCCTTTCATTTCGCATAGTCCCATGGAACCAATGAATTTCTTTGCAGATGTTAAGGCAGATTCTGTTTTACTCGCGGGACCTACTCAGGTTCCACAACCAGCTCAAAAAGCCGTTTCGGATTTATTGAAAATTCCGGTGGATAAAATTCAAGTGGAATTGTCCAAAATGGGTGGTGGTTTTGGCCGTCGTCTAAGCAATGATTTTGTGCTAGAAGCGGCTGAATTGTCGAGCATGATCAAGAAACCGGTTTTGGTGATGTGGACAAGAGAAGATGACATGTCAGGTGGAACCTACCGTCCAGCGGCTCGTTATCGTTTTAAAGCAGGATTAGATAAAAATGGGGAGATCATCGCCTTTGCCTTAAGAGGCGTAGGCCTAAATGCGGGTAATTCAACGCGTCAAGATAATTTCCCAGTGGGAGCCATTGAAAATGTGTTGATTGAATCCATTGACCAAAAATCTGCCGTAACCACCGGACCTTGGCGTGCACCTATCACTAATTTCTTAGGCTTTGCAGAACAGGCCTTCTTGGATGAGGTGGCAGAAGCTGCTGGAAAAGATCCGATTCAGATGCGTTTAGCCCTTTTGGAAAAAGTAAAAACGAAACCTGTCGGTAAAATCACCTATGAGCCGGCTCGCTTTGAAGAAGTAATCAAACAAGTAGCAGAAAAGGCGCAATGGAAGAAGAAACCAGGTGTTCACCAAGGATTTAGCGTCTATTATTCTCACTTATCCTATGTGGCACAAATCGCAGAAGTCAAAGTCGAAAAAGGCAAACCGAAAGTGACGAAAGTGACGGCTGTAACCGATTGTGGCGAGGTAGTTAACTTGAGTGGCGCTGAAAATCAAGTCAAAGGAGCCATCATTGATGGAATGGGTCACGCCCTATTTGCTAAATTAAATTTCCAAAAAGGGGTAGCTAGTCCTTCAAACTTTAATGCCTACCGAATGATCCGTGGAAATGAAATTCCGGTAATTGAGGCGCATTTTGTGAATAACGGAATAGCACCTACAGGATTAGGCGAACCCGCTTTACCGCCTACAGGCGGTTCCATTGCGAATGCTATATATGCGGCGACGAAGAAACGCCATTACAAACAGCCGTTCAACTAGATGAAAATAACTTGGCTGGATAATCTTCGTGTAAACGCAACGATAGGAGTGATCTTGATTCACGCTTCGGCGACGATCTTGTTTCGGTTTACGAAGGTTCCAGCTGATCATTGGTGGTTTGCGAATCTGTACAATGGAGGTTATCGTTATGTGGTACCCATTTTTGTGATGTTGTCTGGCGCTTTGTTATTGCCGCGCGAAGAAGCGATTGGGCCTTTTTTGAAGAAGAGTTTTATGCGCATTGTCTTGCCATTTCTCTTTTACAATTTGATTTTTTCTGTTTTTAACTGGCAGGTACGATTGCGCGGGAAGTCCTTTGGATTGACCGATGGATTAACTTGGCTGGGGGAGCAATATTTTAACGGCGCGTCGTACCATTTCTGGTATATCTACATGATCATTGGGATTTATTTATTCATACCCATCATTGGTCGCTGGATTAGGTCTGCTCCTGAATCGCATATTCAGTATTTTTTGGGCATTTGGGGCTTGACTATCTTGTTCAATAACCCGCATTTTCCTTATCTGAAATTACCCATTGCCTTAACGGATTTCACCGGCTATGTGGGCTATTTAGTGCTGGGTTATTACCTAAGTACGAAGGAGTTTTCTCCGAGTGTTAAAGGAAAGGCTTTTATCATTTTTGTTTTAGGCACCCTCTGGACTATGCTGGGATCCTATTATTTTACGGCGGAAAGTGGGAAGTTTTACGGCTTGCTGTATGCTAATTTTTCGCCTAGCGTTGTTTTAGCAACAGTAGGTTTATTTTTGTTTTTCAGGTACCAAAACCTTGATATTCGCATTCTGACACCTTTTCGCGATTGGGTGAGTTCGCACAGTTATGGCATCTATTTAGTCCATATTATTGTGTTGTTTTATTTGGCCAAAGTGGGTGTTTACGGAGAAATGCTTCACCCAAGTATCGCGGTGCCATTGACCGCATTGGCTTGTCTGTTGATTTCGGGCGGAATCGTTTGGGTATTACGGAAAATACCCCTGATTAAATACGTGGCGGGTTGATTGATTGTGGGGGTATTTTTGTACATTCGTTAGAATACCTGTAACCACTCATACCTAACCATTTTAATGCACGAAATTTATAAGTTTGGACACAGTCTTGCTGTGTTCATGAGCTTTTTCATTATCCTGCTTTTACTGTTAAAATCCTCCGGACCTTTCTTTAAAAGTCCGAAGCGTTTCCTTTTTTTCTATTTTCTCATTTTCGGCTTATTTACACTTCTTCACTACTGTCTATTCGTTGAATGGCACGTGGAAATTGTAGCTGTCCTTTTCGGTAATTTTGACGCTTTTTTTTACTTGCTTTATCCTTTAGCCTATTTTTATGTGCGCGGGATGGTACAAAAAAATACGTTATTACGCCCTAAAGATTTACTGCATCTGATCCCCTTTTTTATTCAGTTACTGGATATGCTGCCTTATTCTTTAACGTCTTTTGCACATAAAATTCTGATAGCAGAATTAATTAAATTCGATATTCACGAGTTGGTAAAACAACAGTTGGGATTTTTCTTCTCTGCTCGTTTTCATTTCTATGTCAAGTTGTTACTTAGTAGTATCTATCTTTTTTATAGTTGTAAAATCTATTTCCGCCACCGTCCTCGAAATGAAAAAAACTTCATCTTGCATTATTGGATTCCCGGCTTCCTATTTGTGCAGATTTTATTAATCCTTTTCTTGGCTTATTTCTTTTTAATCCTGCCCAGTGGTAACCAATTTAAATTAACGTACCAAGGAAATTCTCCTTGGAATTACTTGGGGCTGGGTTCTTATTTAGTGCTGTCTTTGAGTGTCTTTTATTTTCCGGAATTTTTGTATGCTCCTTATATTATTGCAGAGCGGGAGGCAAAGTTGAAAATTCCGAACTATGAATTGTCCGCTGAAAAACTAATTGAAATTGAAACGAAATTAGATTTGTATTTAGAAGAATTTAAACCCTTTTTAAAGGCCACTTTTTCATTAGCTCAGTTATCTGCTTCTTTAGATATTCCGGTGCATCATTTTAATTATTACTTTCGGAAGACACAACAGTCTAATTTCTTAGAGCAAAGAATGCGCTGGCGTATTCGACATGCAAAGGAATTAATAGATGCGGGTAAGGACAAAATAATTACCTTAGAAGCCATCGGTTTAGAGTCAGGTTTTCAATCGAGAACCACCTTTTTTGTGAACTTCAAAGAATTAGTAGGGGAATCTCCCTCTGCTTACGCCGAAAGAAAAAACGTTCTTTAAGGCGATTTTAGCTGTTTTTTGAGCTGGTTTGTTCGGATTTTCGAAAACGGAACATGTACTTTGTTATTTTTTCTCTCCTCTCAACTTTAATCCTTACTATTGTTTAAGCGAATCTGATACCGCCTAACCACTAAAAATAATAATAGAACAGATGAATGCAGGGAGCGAGGGTTAATGACCCTTTGCTCCTTTTTTTTATTTGATATGCCCGTCTTCCATCTCGATGATTCGGGTCGTTCTAGCTGCGAATTCATTGTCGTGGGTCACGATTAACAAAGTCTGCTTATATACTTCTGCTAATTCTTGAAAGATGTTGAAAACGATTTCTGAATTCTTTTTGTCTAAGTTTCCGGTAGGTTCATCTCCCATAATTAGAAGCGGATCGTTGATAAGTGCACGAGCGATGGCCACGCGTTGTTTTTGACCTCCAGATAATTGATTGGGATCTTTTAATGCTTCGTTTTCTATGCCTAGTATTTTTAATTTTTCGTAGGCTCTATGTTCGATTTCCTTCTCTGAATATTGCCCTAGCTTTAGGCCTGGTAGCATGACATTACGTAAAACAGAAAATTCGTTCAACAGATAATGAAATTGAAATACGAAGCCAATTTTTTCATTTCGAACAATAGCAAGTTCGCCTTCTTTTTTGTTCCTCATCGATTGCCCATCGATCAATAGATCACCCTCATAATCCGTATCCATCGTGGACAAGATATAAAGCAAGGTGGATTTGCCGCAACCAGATCTTCCTATCACGGAAACAAATTCGCTTTGTTCAAGCTGGAAGCTAACTTTATCTAAAATCTTCACGGTCACAGGATCGTGAAAATATTTTGTAATTTCTTTTGCCTCTAGTACAACCTTGTTCATATTATTTCCCTCTAATGATAATAACAGGATCTATTCCACTGGCTTTTCTGGAAGGGAAGAAACCTGCGAAATAGGTGGTGACAATAGCAAAAGTTCCACCAATAAAGTAGAATTTCGGATTGTAATTTATAGGGTATGTCTTGACCGTAGGAAGTGACTCTGTGTTGAAAGGTATTTGGTCAATAAGCGACGATAAACTAAAACCCATTAAAAGCCCCATCAATCCACCAAAAATTCCAATACTCAAGGCAATGGATAGGAAGATTTTATTGACGTCATTTCCAGAAAATCCAACCGCCTTTAAGATGGCAATCGAATCCATTTTTTCATAGATCATCATATTCAAAATGTTGTATATCCCGAATCCAGCCACTAATAAAAGGGTAATCCCCACGGCATAAGAGATAAGCGTTCTGACAGAGCTACCTGTTTCGAATTGGGAGTTTGCTGTTTGAATATCTACGGCATTCAATTCGTAAATTCTACGGTATTCTTTTGCCACTTCTGG
>CANFWR010000014.1 GCA_947450865.1 Cytophagaceae bacterium | reverse complement strand
TTATAATAAGGGGCAAAATTAAGCAATTTTGCCCCTATTTCAAATTATTTTACAGATGCACGGATGATGTTTAAGGCACCACCTGCTTTAAACCATTCGATTTGTTGTTCATTATACGTGTGGTTCACAGCAAAACTTTCTGTGCTACCATTCGAGTGAACTAATTCAATCGTCAAAGATTTTTCTGGAGCAAAGCTGCCTAAACCAACGATATTGATTGAATCATCTTCTTGGATTTTGTCGTAATCAGCCTCGTTTGCAAAAGTCAAGGCTAGCATACCCTGCTTCTTTAAGTTGGTTTCGTGGATACGAGCGAATGACTTCACTAAAACAGCACGAACACCTAAGTGACGTGGCTCCATCGCTGCGTGCTCGCGAGATGATCCTTCACCGTAGTTGGTATCCCCTACTACAATAGTTCCTACACCAGCTGCTTTGTAAGCACGCTGAGTAGCTGGAACTGGACCATATTCACCTGTTAATGCGTTCTTCACGTTGTCTGTCTTCTCATTGAAGAAGTTCACCGCTCCGATTAACATGTTATTTGATATATTATCTAAGTGACCACGGTATTTCAACCAAGGACCCGCCATCGAGATGTGATCCGTTGTACACTTACCTTTGGCCTTAATTAACAATTTCAATCCTTTCAAATCAGATCCTTCCCATGCTGCGAATGGATCTAATAATTGTAAACGATCAGAGGTAGCTGAAACTTTCACCTGAACACCTGAACCATCGGCTGCAGGAGCTTGGTAGCCTGCATCTTCTGCAGCGAAACCTAATTTAGGTAATTCATCGCCTGTAGGTGCATCTAGTTTTACTTGCTCGCCTTTATCGTTCGTTAACGTATCTGTTAAAGGATTGAAAGTTAAATCACCCGCAATCGCTAAAGCTGTAACCATTTCTGGTGAAGCAACGAAAGCAAACGTGTTTGGATTACCATCCGCACGTTTTGCGAAGTTTCTATTGAAAGAGTGAACAATCGTGTTCTTCTCTCCTTTTTCGGCACCTGGACGAGCCCATTGGCCAATACATGGTCCACAAGCATTCGAGAATACGGTCGCTCCGATGGAATCAAAAGTAGAGATAAAACCATCACGTTCGATCGTGTAGCGTACTAATTCTGAACCTGGAGTGATGGTGAATTGTGCTTTCGTCTTCAAGCCTTTCGCTGCCACTTGCTTCGCTAAAGAAGCTGCACGTGCGATATCTTCGTAAGATGAGTTAGTACAAGAACCAATTAAACCCACTTCCACTTTTGTAGGCCAGCCGTTTTTCTCAGCCATTTCTTTCATCTTAGAAATAGGCGTCGCTAAATCTGGAGTGAAAGGACCATTTAAATGTGGCTCTAAGGTATCTAAATCGATTTCAATTACTTGATCAAAATATTTTTCAGGGTTTGCATATACTTCAGGATCAGCTGTTAAGTGTTCTTTAACCCCATTCGCTAAAGCAGCGACATCTGCACGACCAGTAGACTCTAAGTAACGCGCCATCGAAGCATCGTAACCGAAAGTAGAAGTCGTAGCTCCGATTTCAGCACCCATGTTACAAATAGTTCCCTTACCTGTACAAGACATAGAAGTAGCACCTTCGCCGAAATACTCAACGACTGCACCTGTACCCCCTTTTACCGTTAGGATACCTGCTACTTTCAGGATAACGTCTTTAGGAGACGTCCAACCGTTTAATTTACCAGTTAATTTAACACCAATTAGTTTAGGGAATTTTAATTCCCAAGCTAAACCTGCCATGACATCGCAAGCATCTGCTCCACCTACACCAATGGCAATCATACCTAAACCACCCGCGTTGACCGTGTGTGAGTCAGTACCAATCATCATACCGCCTGGGAAAGCATAGTTTTCTAAAACTACTTGGTGAATGATACCTGCGCCTGGTTTCCAGAAACCGATACCGTATTTGTCAGAAACTGACGATAAGAAATCATAAACCTCTTTATTTTTATCCACTGCTACTTGTAAATCCGTAGTAGAGGCAACTTTTGCTTCAATTAAGTGATCACAATGCACGGTAGAAGGAACAGCCACTTGTGGACGTCCTGCTTGCATGAATTGTAATAAGGCCATTTGAGCGGTTGCATCTTGCATCGCCACACGGTCTGGTGCAAAATCTACATAAGAAGCTCCTCTTGCGTAAGCTGAAGAGGCTGTACCTTCCCATAAATGGCTATAAAGAATTTTTTCAGTTAACGTAAGCGGTTTACCTGTTAACGCACGAGCAGCAGCAATGCGAGCCGGCATGCGATCGTAAACAGCTTTAATCATTTCAATGTCAAAGGCCATGGTAAAAGTGTGGTAAAAATGTTTGGTAAAAAATGTTCACAAAATTAATAGATTAGCTTCAATTTTGCCAGTATTTTATCATAACATTTCCTTTGTTAGGGAATTATTAAGAACTTTGTTTTATTGCTTGATTTAACCTATTTATAATAGGACTATTTTAACATTTTAATACCCTCTCCGTTTGAACTTTTTGAAAATATTCCTTTTGATTGGATGTTTTTTTCATTTTTCACTAAATGAAATTCAAGCGCAATCCCTCCCGCCCGCTTCTGTTTTAGAAAATGCATTACGTTCTGCGGATGTGCATGGGCAAGCCATAGGTTCCTTTAAGATGCGTGTGAAAGTGCAAGAAAAGGCCCGATTTAATCAGGTTATTGGAATTGCTCGCAAGAGATTAGTGGCAAAAGAAGGAATTCAAATGGGTCAATGGTATGGGAATCAGACCATTTCTGAGGTAAAAGTGGGGCATTTGAACCAATTAATTCATGGAATTGAATCTGTTCAGACTTTTCATAAGAAATATACGAAACCTACTTTGTTTCTTTGGCCTGATTTGTATCAAGATTATGTGGGGACCTCTTGCGTGTCTCCATTGAGTTTCCAGGCTAAATCCTATTATTATTTTAATTTCAAAGGGGATACGTTGGTAGAAGGAAAGCTATGTAGACAATTTCAACTAGAGCCTAAAATACGTAGAGATCGATTATTTAAAGGAACATTAACCTTAGACGAAGCGGGTTGGATCGTGCGTTTTGAAGGTTCTGTCTTTGCGGATGCGATTGATTATTCGTTTGATTTGCAACATCAATTCTTTCAAGATAAGTGGATCCCTAAGAAAGGTGAAATAAGATTAGTAGCAGGTTTATTGGGTAGTGATGGAGAGTATGTTTGGGAACAAGAGACCTTAGATCAACCTGAAGAATGGCGTTTCGATCCTGGTTTATTTGATGAACCTAAAAATCCTCAAGAGACTTTAAATATTTCTCCTGTAGCTTTTGATGAGACATTTGCGAATCAGTTTTTGACGAATTTGCACGGTTCTTTATTGCGCAAATGGAAGCAAAGACCTACGTCTAATTTAGTGATGATTGATTCGGTCTATTATAAAGGAACGGATAAAAATACGGGATTGGACCCTAGCTTTTTCAAAGAGGTACCGGGAATGAAAAACCGTGAAGTGGTTATTGATAGTTTTAAGGTAACTCCATTCAATCCTTCCCAGTTGATTTTGAGTAAGTCCTTTTATTTTGGGGAATTCAAGCGTGATTTTTATCCTTTTGAGATCTATTATAAATCCCCCGTTTTTGATTCCAATTTTAATACGGTGGAAGGATTTGTGGCTAATACAGGTCTTGTTTTTCGAAAACGCTGGTCCCGATACCACATGTTAGAAGCGGAGGTTTTGGGGCGTAGAGCTTTTGGCATTAATCGAAATTCTGGACTCGTAAAGTTGCGTTATCGGGCTGATTCGTTCGATTTATTACTTACGAATGGAGATTTTGTGGCGCAATACAATCCAGAAAATACGATTTCTCCAGAGATGAATTCCCTGTCGACTTTACTTTTGAAGAATAACCAAATGAAAATTTATCGGTCGAAGTTTACTTCCTTGAACTTTACCAAACGCTTTTCTGCTCAATTCTTTTTGAAATCCTTGATTGAATATTCCGAGCGATCTCAGATGGATAATACGACGGATTATTATTGGATTAATTTCTTGAATCGTGATTTTAAGCCAAACAATCCGACGAATTCAGAGTATACTCAGGAGGGTTTTGCGACACATAAATCCTTTATTACTCAGCTACAAGTAGGTTTTCGACCTTTCTTAACCCAAAGTTACCGAGCGAATACGCGGCTGACAGATTGGGGATCTTCTCCCCTGTTGTTAGCGAAATACCGGGCAGGGTGGAAAGACGTGGGTGGGTCTTCGACTGATTTTAATCAAGTGGAATTGTCCTATCTACATAATATTGAAGTGAATCCTTGGATTAAAATGGGCTTGTTGATTAATGCCGGTACATTTATAGGTAATAAGCCATCCTACTTTATCGACTTTAAGCATTATAATGGAACGTTAAACCTAGTTCAGGCGGGTGAAATGTTAGCTTCAGAGCGTTTAGTGGGATATTACCAAAACTTTACCTCAGGTGCTAACCAGCGATTGAATGTGAATCATTATGCTAATTCTACCGCTGGAAGCTATGTAGAAGCGCTGAGCTTTTTTCAATTTTCTAACCTTTGGTTAAAGCCTCTTTTAGGCATGAAAAAACTCTACGTAAAGGAAGTCTTGATCGCCAATGCGAATTATGTCCAGAATCAAAATTTGCTCTATAATGAAGTAGGTTATGGGCTTGATGGTGTATTTAAAGTATTTCGATTAGAGGCGATTGCGAACTTTATTAACGGTCAATTTAGTTACATCGGATTTCGGGTGAATATCAATTCACGAATTCGCATCGGAAATATCCCAGAATAATTTTTTTTTAGCTTTTCGGCGAATTTTGCCTCTTTGTTAAATTTAGAGCCCTTATATTTGAGGTCATTTTAAGAATTTCATTTTTTAACCAGCATAATGGCAAAAAATTTAGTCATCGTTGAGTCTCCTGCGAAAGCGAAGACCATAGAAGGATATTTGGGAAAGGATTTCGTGGTGAAGTCTTCTTTTGGTCACGTTCGCGATTTGCCTTTAAAAGGAGACAAAGCTATTGATGTGGAGAACGACTTTGCTCCTACCTATGTGGTATCTGCGGATAAGACTAAGGTCATTTCTGAGTTAAAAAGTCTTGCAAAATCATCGGAGGAAGTTTGGTTAGCAACGGATGATGACCGCGAGGGAGAAGCGATTTCGTGGCATTTAAAAGAAGCATTGGGACTGAAGGATAACGCGAAACGTATTGTTTTCCGTGAAATTACCAAGCCAGCCATCTTGCAAGCCATCACGCAGCCACGTACCATTGATATGGATTTAGTGAATGCGCAGCAGGCACGCCGGATTATGGATCGTTTGATTGGGTTTGAATTGTCTCCGGTGCTTTGGTCTAAAGTACAAAAAGGATTATCTGCCGGCCGTGTGCAATCCGTGGCGGTTCGTTTGATTGTAGAGCGTGAGCGTGAAATTGAAAATCACGAGGCGGTGGCTACCTTTAAAGTGGTGGCTCATTTTGATCTTCCAGGTAAGAAGGTATTGAAAGCGGAATTGTCGAAGGCATTTGCCAAAGAAAATGATGCATTAGACTTCTTGAAAAAATGTGTAGGCGCTGCGTTCAGCATTAAAAGCTTAGAAACGAAGCCGGCGAAAAAATCACCTGCACCTCCATTTACAACGTCTACCTTACAACAAGAGGCTTCTCGTAAATTAGGTTTTGCGGTAGCGACTACTATGTCTGTCGCTCAAAAACTCTACGAATCAGGTCGCATTACGTACATGCGTACCGATTCTACGATGTTATCGCAAGAAGCGAGAGATAAGGCGAAAGCGGAAATTGAATCTGCTTATGGGGCGAAATTCCACCACAGCCGTCAGTTTAAAACTAAATCAGAAAGTGCGCAAGAGGCTCACGAAGCCATTCGTCCGACAGATTTTGCAAACCACAGCATTACGGGTGATGCACGTGAGAAGCGTTTATATGAGTTAATTTGGAAGCGTGCGATCGCGTCTCAAATGGCGGATGCCTTAATTGAGCGCACAACTGCTTTAATTGATATTTCAACGACGCCTGAGTTGTTATCAGCACAAGGTGAAGTGATTGCCTTTGAAGGTTTCTTGAAGGCCTATTTAGAAGGCAAAGATGACGAAGACGAGGATGAGAACAAAGATATGTTGCCTCCTTTGAATGTAGGTCAAGTGTTGACATTAGATGAAATGAAGGCCCAAGAGCGTTTCACTCGCGCTGCACCGCGTTATACGGAGGCAAGTTTAGTGAAGGCTTTGGAAGAAAAAGGCATCGGTCGTCCTTCGACTTATGCTCCTACCATTTCTACCATTATTAAGCGTGCCTATGTGGTGAAAGAAGATCGTCCAGGTAGAGAACGTGAATTCCAAACCTGGGTACTTTCGAATAACGAGATTTCGGGAACGAAAGCAACAGAAACAGTGGGTACGGAAAAGTCAAAATTATTCCCAACGCATATTGGTACAATGGTGACAGATTTCTTAGTCGAAAACTTCGAAAATGTAGTCGATTATACGTTTACCGCGGAGATGGAGGATGAATTTGATAACATCGCCAAGGGTAAATTAGAGTGGACAGTCTTGATGAAAAACTTCTACAAGTCTTTCCACCAAACGATTGAAGATTCTAAGTCTATTAACCGCAGTTCTGTGGGTGGTGGACGTGAATTAGGCGTAGATCCGAAGACGGGACGACTCGTTTCTGTTCGTTTAGGAAAGTTTGGTCCTTTTGTTCAATTAGGAGAATCCTCAGAAGAAGAAAAACCGGTTTTTGCGAATTTAACCAAGACGCAAGCGGTGAGTACGTTAACTTTTGAAGAGGCTTTATTATTATTAGAACGCCCTAAATTGCCTCGCGAAGTGGGTATTCACAACGATATGCCGGTGATTATTGGTGCAGGGAAATTAGGTCCATACATTAAATATGATGGCAAATTTACCAGCTTGCCAGATACGCACGATCCGTTTACGATTGAAATGGATCAAGCGATTGCCGTCATTGCACAAGCCTTGAAAGATGCAGAAGCGGGAGGCTTAGGATACTTTGAAGATTCCTTGATAGAGACTGGTAAAGGGCGTTTTGGTCCCTATGTTAAGCACAATGGTAAATATTATTCCTTAGCGAAAACGGATAATTTAGCCACGATTGATCAAGCGCGCGCCATCGAATTAATCGAGGCGAAGCGTAAAGTTGAAGCGAATAAATTCATTAAGGAATTTGCAGAGAATGAGTCTGTTAAGGTAGTGAACGGAATGTACGGTCCGTATATCCAAATCGGAAAACGTAACGTGAAAATCCCTAAAGGAACGGAACCAGCCGATTTAACATTAGAGGAATGCTTAGCCTTAGGCGATGCAGCTCCAGCACCTAAGAAAGCACGAAAAAAATAAACATATGAGTCAGATTATCGATGGAAAGATGGTGGCCGAAACGATGAAAGTCGCGATCGGTGAAGAAGTAAAACAAATGGTCGCTGCGGGCCAAAAAGCGCCTCATTTAGTGGCAATCCTGGTAGGAAATAATGGTGCATCTGAGACTTATGTAGCGAATAAAGTAAAATCGTGTGAGGAGTTAGGCTTTGCGTCTACCCTCTTGCGATTTGACCCTTCGATCTCTGAAGCTGATTTGTTAGCGGAAGTACAAAAAGTGAATGACAATCCGGATATGGATGGCTTAATCGTTCAATTACCACTTCCAAAGCACATTAATCCTGATAAAGTGATGGAAACGATTCATCCATCTAAGGACGTAGATGGTTTCCACCCCATCAATATAGGTCGTATGGCCAAAGGATTGCCGGCATACATCTCTGCCACTCCGCAAGGGGTTTTGGATTTATTGGCTTATTACAAGATTGAAACAGCTGGAAAGCACTGCGTGGTAGTCGGTCGTTCTCAAATTGTAGGTTTACCGATGTCCATTTTAATGCAGCGCAATCACCCAGTTGGTAACTGTACTGTTACTTTAACCCATTCTAGAACGACTAATTTAGCAGAAATTTGTTCTCAAGGGGATATCGTTATTGCGGCATTGGGTATACCAGAGTTTATTAAGGCTTCTCACATCAAACCAGGTGCCGTTGTTATTGACGTAGGTTTAACGCGTGTAGAAGATGCGACTAAGAAATCAGGCTTTGCTTTAAAAGGCGATGTGGATTTCGATGACGTAGCTCCTAAATGTTCCTACATCACCCCTGTGCCTAAAGGAGTAGGTCCCATGACCATCGTTTCCTTGATGAAAAATACGCTTTTAGCGGCTAAAGGCGTTATTTACCCGAAAAACTAGGATTGATATAGATAGCGATAAAAGACTCCTAAAGGGAGTTTTTTATCGTATTCATCATTCAAAAAGATCTCTCCTGATTCCGCCTGTTCTGGCACATTGAAAATTCCCTTCATTAAGTTTTCGACAACCAAGGTCGAGAATCCTAAGGAATAGACATTCGTTAATAGAATGTGTTCTTTCGGATCCAAAATTTCCTTCACAGAACGTAGCATATCATCAATTTGCTCTTCTAATACCCATTTCTCTCCTTCTGGACCACGACCATACGCTGGAGGATCTAAGAGAATACCTTGGTAGAAATTGCCGCGTCTTGCTTCGCGTTTGACGAATTTAAGCGCATCTTCTGCCATCCAACGAATATTATCTAGCTTGGATACTTCCATGTTTTCTCTCGCCCAGGATAAGACGGGTTTTACCGAATCTACGTGCGTGACATCTGCCCCCACTTGCTTACAAGCTAAGCTCGCTCCACCTGTGTAGGCGAATAGGTTCAAGATCTTAGGTTTAGGTGTTTTTAGTAAAGGAATATTCTTTGCCAAAAATTCCCAGTTAGACGCTTGCTCCGGAAAGATGCCTACGTGTTTAAACGAAGACAAGGAGATCTTAAAGTTTAAATCTAAGGTTTCCGATTGATACGGCATAAACCATTTATCTGGAACTCCCTTCTTTACTTCCCAAACGCCACGTTCATTGCTTCCCTTTTCTTTTTTGAAATAGGCATTCGCTTTGCTTGCCCAAAATTCTTCAGATAATGATTTTTGCCAAACAGCCTGCGGCTCCGGACGTCTCACCACAAAGGCACCAAACTGTTCCAGTTTTTCGAACCCACCTGAATCAATTAATTCATAGTTTTTACCCCAAAAAGTGGGTGTTTCAATGGCAATAGAAGCTGAATTTTTCAAATTTTAGGGGTTCAATGGGATTTTAGTTAGGAAATACACGGAGCGTCTTCCTTCCTCTGAATTATTAATAGTTTGGTTGCCTGATGCGATAAAGTTATTGCTATACCAATAGTTAAGGTCTGATTTTTCTTGACGGCGAATTTTATCACCCTCATTTTGTGTGCTCAATTCCTGTACTTTTTCATCGCCAGATTGACCTTCAGAGCTGATGTATTTAGAGATGATGTTGTTCCCTCTTTGGTAAGACAAAGTTAACACATCACCGTTTAAAGAGGTTTTAATCTTTTGAATCAATTTGTCCTCTTTGATATTATTTAAATCAATCGAATGATCCCATAACAGATTCCCTTTCTCATCTAATTCAGCGATCACGGCGTGGGTATAAATCCAACCATCAAACTGCTGTGAATTGCTGTAGGAATTATAGCCTCTGTACCCCCAAGGGCTGTAATAGCTAGAAAATGGAGAATACAATCCATAATTTCCGTAACCCCAACGATAGGGATTGTACATCATATTCCATGGAGAATAGAGTCCGCCACCTAGCATTCCCAAAGTTCCTCCAAAAGGCGAGTAATTAACGTATTTATAATCCGGATAAAAAGCTTCCGCCACCACGATATAATGGTCCCCCTTTTTTATGATTTCGTGCATTAAGAGACGGTAATCTAAACGTAATTCCTCCCCTTTTTCCTCTTTCGATTTTATCTTCTTCTCTTGTTTATTCTTCTGTTTTTCTCCTAAGAAATTGAAGAAGTTTCTAAACTGTGTGAAGCTCGTAAATTTTGATTCTTGCAAATCACCATCTAAATAAGAACTGAAATATAATCCTTGTGAGCTTGGTCCTTTAGAGGAACCTATGGTGTTTTTATGCCCATAAGTTCCCACGACTATCTGTAATGAATCATTTAATTGAGTCGATTTAGCATTCATTTGGGCGAATTCGTCAGTTGGATTCATCGTAATTTGCCCTAACTGATTTCCATCTTCATCGAATGATTTCAATATCAATTGGAAGTTTTTAGCTTTTTTTCCGACGGAATAGACCACATTGATTTGTTGTTGCAGCGTGTCTAAATCCATCGATTGGATCTCCGCTTGTCCGTTCACCACAGCCGGAAGAATGCGGGTTCTTTTCTCACCTAAATTAGTGAATAGAATAACGGGCGTATTGTTGATTATACCACCAATAAAAAGAGACTGATTTAATGCCTTGAAGTTCGATATTTCCATTTTCTCTACGGAGAAGATTTGGAATTTCTCGAGCTTACCGTCTTGTGGGTTGACACGAACGATATAGTAATTATTGCTTTTAAAACGGCTAAAAAGCAAATAAAGCCTATTTCCATCGTAGCAATGCGTCACATAATCCAGATTGCCTTCAATACTACCTTGGTTCATCCAAACCTGCTCTAAATTGGTATTGAATTTGCGAATATTGAATTCTGATTTTCCTAGTTGTGTTAACACGATGGCCCCTTTCTCTCCTAAAGGAATAGAAAAGGTTTCCAGCTGTCCCGCAATGGGAATTTCAATTCGCTTCATTTCTTGAGCGAATACAGTTAAAGTACAAAGTGTTAAAACAAAAAATAGGCGGATCGATTTCATCTTTATTCTGCTAGGCTTAAAATTATATCGAATTCTGCTTTTGCGACGGGTGTTACGGATAAACGGGATTGTTTGATGAGTGCTAAACCAGATAAGCGATCATCTGCTTTCATCGTTTTCAATGTGACCGTTTTAGCGAATTTTTTAACGGGTATTAATTCGACAACGACCCAACGTGGATCTTCCGTAGTCGGATCAGGAAAGTGCTCCCGTTTTACTTCTGCTAATCCTACGACTTCCATTCCTTCGTTTGAATGGTAAAAAAAGACCCAATCGCCTTTTTTCATCGCCATCATATTGTTCCGGGCTTGGTAATTTCGAACGCCGTCCCACACAGATTTCCCTTCCTTAACGAAATCATCCCAAGAATATTTGAAAGGCTCTGATTTTACTAACCAATAATTCATGATTAAGGGAATTTAGGGAATTTAGAGAAGTCTGGTTTGCGTTTTTCAAGGAAGGCATTCTTGCCTTCTTTGGCCTCATCCGACAAGTAATAAAGAAGTGTTGCGTTACCTGCTAATTCTTGGATACCTGCTTGGCCATCTAATTCCGCATTAAATGCAGACTTCAACATACGGAGTGCTAATGGACTCTTCTCTAACATCTTTTCGCACCAGGCTACCGTAGTCTTTTCTAGCTCTTCTAATGGAACCACTTTATTCACTAATCCCATTTGTAGTGCTTCAGAAGCATCGTATTGATCACACAGGAACCATATTTCTCTCGCTTTCTTTTGACCTACGACACGGGCTAAATACGAAGCACCAAAACCACCATCGAAAGATCCCACATTCGGTCCTGTTTGCCCAAAACGCGCATTTTCAGCCGCTATTGATAAGTCACAAATGACGTGTAACACGTGACCACCACCGATAGCCCAACCAGCTACCATCGCTACTACGGGCTTAGGAATGGTTCTGATTTGACGTTGTAAGTCTAAAACATTTAAACGCGGTACCGTATCTTTTCCCACATAGCCGCCATCACCACGGACACTTTGATCCCCTCCAGAACAGAATGCTTTTCCGCCTTCTCCCGTTAAAATAATTACACCCACTTTCGGATCTTGGCGAGCCAATTCCATCGCCTCAGACATTTCCTGAACGGTTAATGGAGTGAAAGCATTGTGTTTATGAGGTCTATTGATCGAAATTTTCGCAATTCCATTGTAGAATTGAAATAAGATATCCTCGTAGGTTTTGATGGTTTCCCAAGGGAAAGATGAAATCATAAATGTATTAGTTTGATTCGTTGTATTCTACCTCCCATGTGTGGTCGGCTAATAAAGTTACTTTGGCTAAAAAACGGCTATATTTAAACGATCGGCCCCATTCCTCTGGCGCTACTAGGGAAAGTAAGTCTGCTCCGTTTTCTTTTTCGTATAAATAATAGGTCTCACTAATGATGGGTTCGAATCCCATGGCTGCATCATAAATGCGCTCTGAAATTTCTTTACGGTCTGCTAATAATTTTGCTTGACGAGCCAAAACCTCCATTTGCTCGTACAATTGGTTCATTTGGCGGTCAGTTTGCTGGCGCATCGCTAAAACCGAACGACCTTTCACCTTACCCATATCATCTGGCTTGATGACTGCTCCTCCTGCTGTATGTGCATAAGGAAGTAAGCCAGGATTTTCGGCTACTTTATCAGGATTTATGGGATTTAAAAAAGGATCTTCTACCATGTGAGGTGTTTGCTTTAAGGATACCCTTAATTAACTCACGAAATTAGAGAATGTTTGGTTAATTTTGGAAAGATTCTCTAATTATATGCGTCATCTGGCTTCGCTCTTCTTGGATTTTCCTGTTGCTGAAACAGAATTTGAACAGCAAGTCTTTGCTTTTTGCCAGGCTTGGCGAGCGGGTCAAACGGAATTCACCTTTCATACTTCAGGCTCTACGGGTGAACCAAAGCCTATTGTCATTTCTCGAGAGCGCCTGTATTTGTCAGCAAAGATTACCGGAGATTGGTTAAAACTGGAAAAAGGAGATGTAGCCTTATTGTCATTGCCACCCACTTACATTGCTGGAGCGATGGTATTAGTTCGGGCTTTGGTACATGATTTAGCCTTGATTTTAGTAGAACCTTGCCAAAATCCTTTAAGCCAAATCCCTCCTCAAGACATTCATTTAGCCTCTTTTGTACCTACGCAGTGGTCTACGATGATAGAGTCCGGTGTTCAATTCAGTGATTATTTTAAACAGGCAAAAGGAGTCTTATTAGGTGGTGCCTCTGTCCCAGAAAGTTTGCGAAAAGACTTCGGTTTTCCTGTTTATGAAACCTATGGGATGACAGAAACGGTTTCTCATATCGCCTATAGAACATGGAATCAGTCCCATTTTCAAACATTACCCGGTGTACAAATAGGTCAAAATGACGAAGACTGTTTATTAATCTGTGCTCCGGTGACAGATAATAAGTGGATCGAGACCCGTGACGTGGTTGACTTGGTGGCTGAGGGTCAATTTGTCCTCAAAGGACGTTTAGATCGGGTGATTAATTCAGGCGGTATCAAATTACAGCCAGAGAAAATAGAAGCGGTGTATCGCTCAATGACCTCATTACCTTTATTTGTAGCTGGAATTCCAGATGCATTTTGGGGTCAAAAATTAGTTTTATTTTTGGAATCTTCATCACCCGTTTCAATAAACCTAGAAACAGCGCTTTTAAGCTCTGCAGAAATTCCCAAAGAAATCATTTGCCTTCCTTCTTTTATAAAAACCGCCAGTGCTAAAATTGATACGTCGAAAACCGTAGCTTTGTATCTTAATTCCCTTTAGATGAATCCGAATAAATTATCCCGCAGTTTCAAACTATTCTATGAGTCGCCCATTAATGTGCCGGCTCCCTATCACTTAGAAGCTGTTTTTACCTTTTTGCAATTTGATACCGAAAAGCCTACTATAGCGATTGAAATTCAATACATCGACCGTTCGGATTTTTCTAGAGAAGAATTAATTGCAGATGGTTTAGTGCCGGATGATAGCTGGACGTATGAGGGAGAATTGCCCTTAGTATGGAGAGATCGATTGATGCCTGCTTTTCAAGAATATGTCACAGGATCTTGTTCTCCTAAAGATCAGGAGCCATTTATTACCTTAGAAGCGAATGACACAACTCCCAATGTGCCTTTGTATTTAGAGCCACAAGAATCTTTGATTCAAGAATTTATGCAAGCGATGTTCGAAATCGATGGTCGCGAATTACCGCTTTATTTGGGATTTCAATTCAAAGATCGCGCTGGAAATTGGCGCAAGATCGAGGGAGAGATGTCTTTTTCCGCTCTGAATTTTACCTACCTTGATAGCGAGGAAGGCCAAAAAACGTTCTCAAATTGGGACGAATTACAGGAATTAATGAACCACGTTTTTATCGCTGAATTTTCTGCCGATAAAGCAAATCAGAACTGTAAAACTGCTAGTTTAGCGGTTTATCCGGGAGATGGTTTATGGTATGTGGCAGGTCACTCGCTGCGTAAACCAAGTGGAAACAATTATTATTTTGACGAGTTAGAAGAAAAATTACAGTTCATTTTTTAGCTATGGAAAATCAAATTTTAGACGTTCTTAACCTTCAGAAATCCGCATTATTGCGTTTATCTACTTCATCTGCTGCGCAGCGCATTGAGAAATTGCGCAAAATAGAAAGCTATTTAATGCAGCACAAAGATGATTTATGTGATGCCTTGTATGCGGACTTTAAAAAGCCAGCCTCAGAGGTTGTTATTGCTGAGTTGCTTGGCGTTAAGCGAGAAATCAACCATACCATTAAACATATAAAGTCTTGGATGAAACCCCAATCGGTTTCTACACCGTTAATGCTTTTAGGGACAAAAGGATTAGTTCAATATGAAGCCAAAGGACTTTGTTTGATCATCTCTCCATGGAATTATCCCTTTAATTTATCGATTTGCCCCTTAGTTCACGCGATTGCGGCAGGTAATGCGGTGATTTTGAAGCCATCTGAATTAAGCCCTGCTACGGCAGCATTCATACAAAAGATGATTTCATCTTTATTTGACAAAAGTGAAGTGGCTGTTTTTGAAGGGGATGCGACTGTATCTACGTTTTTATTAGAGCAGAAATTTGATCATATCTTTTTTACAGGTAGCCCAGCTATTGGTAAAGTGGTTATGTCAGCGGCTGCTAAGCATTTGACTTCTGTTACGTTAGAATTAGGGGGAAAATCGCCTGCTATCGTAGGTCCAGAGGTGAACGTGGAAGAAGCTGCGGCGAAGATTGCCTGGGGTAAGTTCTTAAATAACGGCCAAACCTGCATCGCCCCAGATTACTTATATCTGCACGAAAAGCATTATTTCTCCTTTTTAAAGGCATTAGAGGCCACGGTAGAAACTTTCTATGGAAAGAATGTGGAAAAAAGTAAGGATTATGCCCGTATCGTCAATCGCCGTCATTTTGATCGCATTGTATCCTTACTGGACGATGCGAAGGAAAAAGGAGCTCAAGTACTCTTTGGAGGAAAGACCGATGCCGATGATTGTTTTATCGAACCTACGGTATTGATAAATTGTACGCCTGAGATGCGTATTATGCAAGAGGAGATTTTTGGCCCTATCCTACCCGTGATGTCCTTTCAAGATGAAATGGAGGTGACTGCAAGCATTCGCCAAGGTGATAAGCCACTAGCTTTGTATGTATTTTCGACGAATACGGAGTTTAATCAATACATCTTAGATCACACAAGTTCTGGAACATCGGTGGTTAATGATTGTTTGATTCAATTTGGTCACAATGAATTGCCATTTGGCGGGGTAAATCACTCTGGTATCGGTAAATCTGGTGGCCATTATGGTTTTGTTGAATTCTCTAACCAAAAATCTGTGGTAATTCAACGAACGAATTTATTGAAGAATTTCTATCCTCCTTACGGCGTAAAAGTGCGTTGGATGATTGATTTTGTTTTAAAATGGCTATAAGATTATTCATTTTAGGTTTATTTTTTTTAGGATCTTGCCAAAGTTCTCCCGACTCCAAGGGTGAGAAAATTCCTGATCAGCAAGCGATCGCCACAGGTCAGCAAGCGGAGAAGAATATTCAGTTTTTAACGCTTCAGCTGGAAGATCAGCCTAGTGCGAATCTGTATTATTTGCGAGCTAAAAATTATATAAGTCTTCATGCCTATGGTTTAGCTGATCAAGATATAGAAAAAGCCTTGCGGGATAATCCAGGGGAACCCGCTTATTTAGCCCTTTCTGCCGTTATCAAGCAGAAAGTAGAGGATTATGCTACCTCTATTGATCGGGCTAAATTGGTCGAAATTACAGACTTAAATTCCCCTCAAAACTCGCTTCTATTAGTTCAAAACTATTTTGCCACCAAGCAGATGAGTCTAGGTCGCTATTATTTGAAAAAGATTGATCCTGCCCTATTACCTGCTTCAGATAAGGCTATTTTAAAGGCGGTAAAGGACTATGCAGTCTCTGATTCTGCTCGACTTTATACCTTGATGGAAACAAAACCAGCTGATGAATCACCCTTAGTGTACATTTATTATGAGCAGGCCTTGCACAGTTTAGCTTCTTTGCGTTACCAGCAATTGATTTTAGCAAGTTTGAAGAAATACCCATTGGATCCTTATTTTATGCGGTATTGGGCTCGATTTTTAGTCAAAATGAAGAAGTATACTCAGGCAGCCTTAGTCTACAAGCAAGTATTGAAGACCTATCCTAAAACGAAATCATTACAGGCTGAATTAGTCTATTTTGATCTTGCCAAACAAGGTAAATTGCCTTTAAAACGAACAGAATCTCCTTCGGATTCTCTATCTGTATCATCCGATTCCTTATCTCAAAATTAATCAGGCGCTCATTTCAATACATTGCGCCTTAATTTGTACCTTTGCACAAATTTTTTAGAATGATCAAAATTACATTTCCCGACGGACAAGTAAGAGAATTTGAAAATGGAATCACTCCTTTTCAAGTGGCCTTGTCTATTTCAGAAGGTTTAGCACGGAATGTGTTAGCGGCTAATTTAAATGGCGAAGTAGTGGATTCCTCCACTCCTATTAAAGCAGATGCAGCTTTGCAATTGTTGACCTGGAATGATACGGACGGTAAAAAGACCTTTTGGCATTCATCTGCTCACTTATTAGCAGAGGCGATTGAGGCCCTATATCCAGGTACTAAATTTGGTATTGGACCTGCCATCGAAAATGGCTTTTATTACGATATAGACTTAGGAGAGCAAGAATTTGGTTCGGATCAATTCAAAGCGATCGAAGATAAAATGCTCGAATTAGCGCGTACGAAGAATGAATATGTTCGTACCTCTGTATCCAAAGCTGATGCCATCTCTTATTTTAAAGAGAAAGGCGATGAATACAAATTAGAGTTAATCGATGGTTTAGCCGATGGCTCCATCACCTTCTATAACCAAGGTAATTTCACGGATTTATGCCGTGGACCACATATCCCTAATACTGGTTTTATTAAATCTGTTAAGTTGCTTTCAGTCGCTGGTGCTTACTGGCGCGGTGATGAAAAACGTAAGCAATTAACCCGTATTTATGCAATTACTTTCCCTAAAGCGAAAGAATTAGAAGAATATTTGACACTATTAGAAGAAGCGAAACGCCGTGACCACCGTAAATTAGGTAAGGAAATGGAATTGTTCGCCTTCTCTGAAAAAGTGGGTATGGGTCTTCCCTTGTGGTTACCTAAAGGCACATTATTGCGTGAGCGTCTAGAAAATTTCTTACGTCGTGCCCAAGTAAGAGCGGGTTATTCGCCTGTTATCACTCCACACATTGCGAGCAAAGAGTTATATGTGACTTCGGGTCACTATGCAAAATATGGAAAGGATTCTTTCCAACCCATTCGTACACCGGATGAAAATGAGGAATTCTTCTTAAAACCGATGAATTGCCCTCACCACTGTGAGATTTACAAAACAAAACCACGTTCATACAAGGATTTGCCTTTGCGTCTGGCGGAGTTTGGCACCGTTTATCGGTATGAGCAAAGTGGTGAATTGCACGGTTTAACACGTGTAAGAGGCTTTACTCAAGATGATGCCCATATTTTCTGTCGTCCAGATCAAGTGGAGGACGAATTTATGAAGGTAATTGACCTTGTTTTATATGTGTTCAAAGCCTTAGGTTTTGACTCGTATTCTGCTCAGGTGTCACTACGTGATAAGGAGAATAGAGAAAAGTACATTGGTAACGATGAGGATTGGGACCGCGCAGAAGCTTCTATCATTCGTTCTGCAGCAGCCAAAGGCCTTCCTACTGTCATCGAATATGGTGAGGCAGCTTTTTATGGCCCTAAGCTTGATTTTATGGTGAAAGATGCCTTAGGTCGTAAATGGCAATTAGGTACGATTCAGGTAGATTATCAGTTACCTCAGCGATTTGAATTAGAATACACGGGTTCAGATAATATGAAACACCGTCCAGTGATGATTCACCGCGCGCCATTTGGTTCGTTAGAGCGTTTCGTAGCCATCTTAATTGAGAATACAGCAGGGAACTTCCCATTATGGTTATCTCCTGATCAAATTGCCGTGCTTCCTATTTCAGAGAAATACGAAGATTACGCGAATGAATTATACCTACGCTTACAAGAGAAAGATTTGCGGGGTTATGTAGATCATAGAAACGAGAAAATGGGACGCAAGATTCGGGATGCTGAAATCGCGAAAGTGCCGTTTATGATCGTGGTAGGTGAAAAGGAACAAGCAGAGGGTATTGTTAGCGTTCGTAAGAAAGGTGATGGCGATGTGGGGTCAATGACTTTGGACGCTTTCATCACAATGGCCCAAGAAGAAATCCAGTCCTTAACCTATGAAAAATAGGAGCTTATGCGCTTTTTGCTTGCAATTGCGTTAATTTTGATTTAGCTTTCGATTTAATATATATTAAACCCATTTTATTTTATGGCTTTACGCCCGAATAACAATTACAGAGGAAACAGAAGAGAAGAAGAGCCTTATCGCATCAATCAGTTAATTCGTGGTGTCGAAGAGGTTCGTTTAGTAGGCGAGAATATTGAAGTGGGAGTTTATCCCTTCGAGAAAGCATTAGAGTTAGCCAATGCACAAAGTTTAGATTTAGTAGAGATCTCCCCTAAGGCGGTCCCTCCTGTTTGTAAGATTATTGATTATGCGAAATTCAAGTATGATCAAAAGAAGAAACAGAAGGAAATCAAGGCGAATGCAACCAAAACAGTCATTAAAGAGATTCGTTTCGGTCCTAATACAGATGAGCACGATTTCAATTTCAAATTAAAACATGCGGTTAATTTCCTTAAAGAGGGCGCTAAAGTGAAAGCTTATGTGCACTTTGTGGGTAGAACAATCGTGTTTAAAGAGCGTGGTGAAATGTTGTTATTGAACTTCGCTAAAGGTCTGGAAGACGTAGGTAAGCCAGACGATATGCCTAAATTAGAAGGTAAGCGGATGAGCATCATCTTCTCCCCTAAGGCCATCAAGAAATAATTTTCAAACGGATGCTGGAATTATAGGGTAATTTTCATTACTTTTGCATTCCAAATTTCAAAATTTAATTTTTACATAATTATCAAACAATGCCAAAAATTAAAACTAACTCTGGAGCGAAAAAACGTTTCAAAGTAACGGGAACTGGTAAGATTAAGCGTAAACACGCATTTCATAGCCATATCCTAACTAAAAAAACTACTAAACAAAAGCGTAATTTAGTTCACGCTACTTTAGTACACCCATCTGATATGGACCGCGTTAACTTATTGTTAGGTCTTTAATTAGAATTTAAGTTATTGTTAAACCAGAAAGAAGGCCTAAAAAAGTAATCAACAGATTCGCCTCATTTCAAAAAACAAAAAATTATGCCAAGAAGTGTCAATCACGTAGCCTCAAGAGCTAGAAGAAAGAAAATCCTTAAGTTAGCAAAAGGATTCTACGGTCGCGGAAAAAATGTCTGGACAGTAGCAAAAAACAAAGTAGAGAAAGGTTTGCAATATGCATACCGTGATCGTAAAGTTAAGAAAAGAGATTTTCGCGGTTTATGGATCCAACGTATCAATGCAGCCGCTCGTCAAGAAGGTCTTTCTTACTCAGCGTTTATGGGTAAATTCAATAAATCTGGAATGACTTTAAATCGTAAAGTTTTAGCTGACTTAGCGATGAATCACCCAGAAGCGTTCAAAGCAGTTGTGAAGAACTTGAAGTAATTCTTGTTTTAACAGAAAGAGAGCCTCGAATTTTTCGGGGCTTTTTTTTGTGCCTATATTTGTCAAATGATGCATCAGCCGATCTACCTTGATTACGCAGCGACGACTCCGGTTCATCCGGATGTACTTTCGGCTATGCTCCCCTATTTTACGGAGGTATTCGGGAACGCCGGCTCATATGCCCATTTATACGGTTGGAGAGCGGCTGAAGCGGTAGAGCAATCACGTGCATCAATAGCGTCCTCTTTTCAAGTCAAACCATCTGAAGTTGTATTTACTTCTGGCGCAACGGAATCAATTAACTTAGGCATTCGCGGTTTTCTACAAGGAAAACCGAAAGGACATCTCATCACAAGTGTCCTAGAACATAAAGCTGTGCTTGAAGTATTTCATGCTCTAGAGCTCGAAGGTTGGTCCGTGACTTATTTATTAAATTTAGCGGAACTTGAACTGGCTATTCGTCCAGATACCGTTTTAGTTTCATTCATGTTAGTGAATAATGAATTGGGAACGATTCTTGATTATGAAGAGGTTTGGGACATTTGTGATAAGCGAGGTGTTTGTTTTCATTCGGATGCGACTCAGGCGCTAGGTAAACTAGCATTAACGAGAATGCCTCATTTATTAAGTTTTAGTGGACACAAGATTTATGGGCCCAAAGGTATCGGGGCTTTAATTTCCCGAGTTCCTTTGCAGCCTATCTCTTATGGAGGTGGGCAGGAACGAGGTTTACGTCCTGGTACTTTGCCCGTTCCTTTAATCGTGGGCTTGGCAAAAGCGGTAGAGATGATCCCTGAATGGCTTTCTAAGACTTATTTTTACGAGAATGCCCAAAAGAGACTTTCTACTTTCCTACCATTGATTAATTCTCCTGAAAATTCGGTTCCTTCCATTCTTAATTTCACAATGAAAGGGGCTGATTGGGAACGAATGTTTCAAGTATTAAATGGCTTAGCTTTTTCGAATGGTTCAGCCTGTAACGCCAAGACGGAATTGCCCTCACACGTCTTGAAAGCTTTAGGGCATTCGGACGAAGATGCCTTAGCGAGTGGTCGATTTAGTTTAGGCTATTTTACTACAGAAGAGGAAATCGATTATGTATGCGAAATCCTATCTCAAAATTTACCCAAACTCCTATGAAAGAGCTTTATACGGTCATTCAGCAAGTAAAGGATTTGCAAAAAGCTGGGTTGAAATTTGTGTTAGCAACCGTTGTTCGCGTAGAAGGTAGCGCTTACCGTCGTCCAGGCGCAAGAATGTTGATCGCAGAAGATGGAAATTGGTGGGGAGGAATTTCGGGCGGTTGTTTAGAAGGTGATATTTTGAAGAAGGCACAGCTGGCCTTGTTTTCGCAAAGCTATAAAACGATTACGTATGACACGCGTGAAGAAGATCCTTTTGCGTTAGGCATAGGGCTAGGGTGTCAAGGAGTGATTGAAATACATATCAATCCTTTTCAAGTTCAGATAAATGCGTTAGTTGAAGCTTTAGAGAGTCATTTATCCGGAAATGATGCACACACATTGATGATGCACTATTCGGCAGATTTTCAGATTGAATTAGCGAAAGCATCAGTCTCACACGGAAGTGAATGGTTAGATGATGTCTTTACGGAGTATTTGCCGGCGCCTATGACAGTTTGGGTTTTGGGGAATCAATTTGATGCACAGGGATTTATTCAGCAAGCGATTGGATTGGCTTGGCGTGTGAATTGGGTAGGTATTTTGTCCAAAATGGCATCGAATCTTACGGTTCAGGGGCGCTATAGTTATGAAGATCTTTGGCCTATTCAATCATCTGATTTTCTAGTGATGATGACGCATGATTTGGAAAAGGATGTGAAGATTTTGGAAAAATTGCTCTCTGCTCCCATTACACCAGCGTATGTAGGAATTCTGGGTCCTAAAAAAAGATTTGAAAAGCTTCAAAACCATTTCAAGCAGGATTTAGTTACACTATTACCTATTTCGACTCCGATTGGTTTAGATATAGGAGCAGAAGGGCCAGAAGAGATTGCGATTTCCATTATGGCAGAAATTTTATCAACTAAAAATAAAAGAGATGGTCAGCGATTAAGTTTACGAGATCGCGCCATTCACGAATAACATGAGTACTCAGATCAACCGCCTAAAAGAACAAATTAACCCATTACGCGATGCTTTAGTGCATCATCCCATTAATTCTTTTATTCAAAGTACGACCGAGTTAGAGGTGTTTATGAAGCACCACGTCTTTGCGGTTTGGGACTTTATGTCCTTAGTCAAGAAGTTGCAACAGGAATTTACCTCGGTGGATGTGCCTTGGAATCCTAAAGGCCCAGCAGAAGTTCGTTACCTAATTAATGAGATAGTCTTAGGGGAAGAGTCTGATGTGGATCAAAATGGGGTATACATTAGCCATTTCGAACTATATTCCAGAGCGATGGAGGAATTGTCATTTATGCCCTCTCCTTTCTTACACGAATTAAGATCCTATGCGAATTTGGATGAATTATTGTTGGCTATCCCTAAAGCCAATATTCCTGAATCCGTTAAGGCTTTCTTGACGTTTACCTTTTCTTCGATTCAAAATAGAAGCATTGAAGAGATAGCGGCCATTTTTACTTTTGGCAGAGAAGATATTATTCCAGAAATGTTCCAGGTAATCGTCGATCAATTGAAGCGTGATTCCCCTGAAAAAGTGGAAACACTTGTGTATTACTTAGAGCGTCATATCGAAGTAGATGGTGGGCACCACAGTGAGTTAGCCTATAAGATGATGGAGCATTTGTGTGGAGAAGATGAGTTTAAGTGGCAGAAAGCGACTCAGGCGGCAGTGGAATCTTTACAGGTTAGGTTGAAGTTGTGGGACGGGATAGTAGAGCATAAAGCATAAAGCGCAAAGCATAAAAATGCAAAAAGCCCGATCCATCACAGATCGGGCTTTTTATTTTACCACTTAGGCTTATTTTACTTCTTCAAAAGAAACGTCTTCCGCTCCTCCGTCAGATCCATTTGAATCTGCTGATTGAGTTGCTTGACCGCCTTCTGTTTCAGCTCCTGCTGCATACATCTCTTGAGATGCCGCTGTCCAAGCCGTGTTTAATTTTTCTAATCCAGCATCGATACCAGCTAAATCTTGAGAAGCGTGAGCCACTTTCAATTCTGCCAAAGCACCTTCGATCGCCGTTTTATTTCCTTCTGATAATTTCTCACCGTATTCTTTCAATTGCTTGTCAGATTGGAATATCAACGCATCTGCTTGATTGATTTTTTCTACTTTTTCTTTTTCTAATTTATCAGATGCCTCGTTTGCTTTCGCCTCGTTACGCATTTTCTCGATATCCTCGTCAGTTAAGCCGCTAGATGCTTCGATACGGATTTTTTGCTCTTTACCAGTTCCTTTGTCTTTGGCAGAAACATTCAAAATACCATTCGCATCAATATCGAATGTTACTTCGATTTGAGGTACACCACGTTGTGCTGGTGGCAAACCATCTAAGTGGAAACGGCCTAATGAACGGTTGTCTTTCGCCATTGGACGCTCACCTTGAAGAACGTTTAATTCTACGGAAGGTTGGTTATCCGCTGCCGTAGAGAATGTTTCAGACTTCTTTGTAGGAATCGTTGTATTAGACTCGATCAATTTCGTGAATACACCACCCATTGTTTCGATACCTAAAGAAAGCGGCGTAACGTCTAATAATAAGACATCTTTTACCTCTCCAGTTAATACCCCACCTTGGATCGCAGCTCCGATTGCAACCACCTCATCTGGATTAACTCCTTTAGAAGGTTTTTTGCCAAAGAACTTCTCCACTTCCTCCTGAATACGAGGAATACGTGTCGAACCACCTACTAAGATTACCTCATCGATATCTGAGTTTGTGTATCCTGCATTTTTCATCGCACGCTTACACGGCTCTAACGTACGTTGGATTAAGCTATCAGCTAATTGCTCGAATTTCGCTTTTGATAAGGAACGAACTAAGTGCTTAGGAATACCATCTACCGGCATAATGTACGGTAAGTTGATTTCCGTTGCAGCACTAGAGCTCAATTCAATTTTCGCTTTTTCAGCTGCTTCTTTTAAGCGCTGTAAAGCCATTGGATCTTTACGCAAGTCGATATTCTCGTCAGCGATGAATTCTTCTGCTAACCAGTTGATGATTACTTGATCAAAGTCATCCCCACCTAAGTGTGTATCACCATCTGTTGATTTCACCTCGAATACGCCATCGCCTAATTCAAGTACCGATACGTCAAACGTACCACCACCTAAGTCGAATACCGCAATCTTCATATCCTTACCACCTTTGTCTACGCCATAAGCTAAGGCCGCTGCCGTAGGTTCGTTGATGATACGTTTTACTTCTAAACCAGCGATTTGTCCTGCTTCTTTCGTCGCTTGACGCTCTGCATCATTAAAGTATGCTGGAACGGTGATAACGGCTTCGGTTACGGTTTGGCCTAAATAATCCTCTGCTGTTTGCTTCATTTTTGTCAAAATCTGCGCAGAAATTTCTTGTGGCGTGTATAAACGATCACCAATGCGAACGCGTGGTGTGTCATTATTTCCTTGCTCTACTGAGTAAGAAATTGTTTTTAGTTCAGAGCTAACCTCTGAATATTTTTTACCCATGAATCGCTTCACAGATGAAATCGTATTCTGTGGATTTGTAATCGCTTGTCTTTTCGCAGGATCACCTACTTTACGTTCGCCGTTCTCTAAAAATGCAACGATCGATGGAGTCGTACGTCTACCTTCTGAGTTTGCAATAACGACTGCCTCGTTCCCTTCCATTACCGCCACACATGAGTTGGTGGTTCCTAAGTCAATTCCAATAATTTTTCCCATGATTATTTTTAAATATTTTGACAGCATTTATACAAGGAATGTGCCATATGAGATGGCCAAAGGCTTTTGTGACATATTGTCACCTTTTGATTTAAAATCAGTGAGCTAACGGAAAAAATGGCGATATGTGGTATATTTGCATACTAAAAATTAGACAATTATGTCCGAATCAAAAGATTTTAATTGGGTAGAAGGCCCAGAACCGCATAGAGCGCGTACACGTGCCATCGTGAGAGCGCATCCAGAAGTGAAGAATTTAATCGGAAAGAATCCGATGACATTCGTTTGGATTTTAGCCTGTGTAGGTATGCAGGTCGCCATGGCTTATTTCATTAAGGATTATCCTTGGTGGGCGATTGTGGGTGTGGCTTGGATTTTTGGGGCCTTCCCTACGCATACGTTGTTTGTGTGTATTCATGAGTCTGCTCATAATTTAATTTTCAAAAAGAATTCTTGGAATGTGTTAGCGGGAATCATCGCTAACTTCCCATCCCTATTTCCTACAGCCATTTCCTTTAAGAATTTTCATTTAAAGCACCATGCTTTTCAGGGCGTTCATGAATTAGATGCTGATTTACCTGATTATTGGGAGGCTAAATTGATCGATAATTATTTCATCGGTAAGATGATCTGGTTGTTGTTATTCCCTTTCTTTCAGGGAATTCGTACCATGCGTTGTATCGAACTAGCGGTGTTTGATCGTCCAGTTATTATGAATATTATCGCTCAAATAGCCTTTGATGCGGTTATTGTGTATTTCTGGGGTTGGTCAGCGCTAGCCTATATGGGATTAAGCTTCTTATTTTCAGTGGGTTTACATCCTTTAGGAGCGCGTTGGATTCAAGAGCATTTCTTAGTGTTAGATAAGAACCAAGAGACTTATTCGTATTATGGTAATCTGAACGGCATTAATATGAATGTGGGTTACCACAATGAACACCACGATATGCCATCTGTGCCTTGGAATAATTTACCAAAACTTAAAGCAGCAGCTCCTGAGTTTTATGATAACTTGAAGTATCACACTTCCTTTGTGAAGCTATTCTTTACCTTCTTATTTTCTCAAGAACTTGGTTTATACTCTCGTATTGCACGTAAAGACCGTGATGGTGTTCCGTTGACGGATCAATCGATGCCGGATATAGAGCTAATAAAATAGAGTAGAGATTATAGAGTAGAGAGTATAGATATGGATAAACAAAAAGGGAGCAATTGCTCCCTTTTTGTTTATGGTAGAGATAGTTTATCTCTTCTCTATACTCTCTAATCTCTACTCTCGAGTAGTCTAGCTTCCCCATGCACCATCACCGTCAACTCCGGTCCTGCCAGGTTCGTAATCTCCACCCCTGATTTTTTCACGGCGATGTTTAATTGATTCGCACGGAAGTTGATTTTGAAGGAGAATTCGTTCCACTGTTTTGGCAAGAATGGATTGAAATGCAGGGTGTGATCCTTTAAGCGCATTCCACCAAAACCTTTTATGATCGACATCCAGGTGCCCGCCATACTCGTGATGTGGCAACCATCCTCCGTATCATTATTGTAATCATCTAAGTCTAAACGTGCGGCCCGTGTGTAGAATTCGTACGATTTGTCTTCTTTGCCTAGTTTAGCGGCTAAAATGCTGTGAACGCAAGGGCTTAACGAAGATTCGTGTACTGTGATAGGCTCATAGAAATTATAGTTGCGCTCTAATTCTTCTAGGCTGAAATCGTCTTCAAAGAAATAAATCCCTTGTAATACGTCAGCTTGTTTGATGTAGCAAGAACGAAGGATGCGATCCCAAGACCATTTTTGGTTAATGGGTCTTTCTGCAGCAATGGTGTCAACTGGCGCGATAACCTTATCTAAGAAACCATCTTGTTGTAAATAGATTCCCTGCTTTTCATCGCGTGGGAAATACATGTTCTCGATGATGTGCTGGAATTGCGCTATTTCTTCTTTTGCAAAGGCTGTGGAAGTAATTTTAGCAGCCGCTTCTGCAGGGTAATTCTGTTGAATCTCTGCGTAAACTTCTAAAGTATATTTTAAGCACCAAGTGGCGATGTAATTCGTGTACCAGTTGTTATTAACGTTGTTTTCGTATTCGTTAGGGCCAGTTACGCCTAGCATGACGTATTTTTGCTTGTCTTCTGACCAGTTTACGCGTTGAGCCCAGAAACGTGCGATTCCGATCAGCACTTCCCAACCGTATTCCACTAAGTGTTTGCGGTCGTCTGTGTAATTTACGTAATCCATAATCGCATAGGCGATGGCTCCGTTACGGTGGATTTCTTCAAAGGTGATTTCCCACTCATTATGGCACTCTTCTCCGTTCATCGTTACCATCGGATAAAGGGCAGCTCCTTTGTTGAAGCCTAGCTTACCTGCGTTTTCAATGGCGCGATCTAATTGTTTCCAACGGTAGATTAACAGGTTTTTAGAAACTTTTGCGGGAGCAGTTCCTAAATAAAAGGGAATACAATAGGCTTCTGTGTCCCAATAGGTTGATCCGCCGTATTTCTCACCAGTAAAGCCTTTAGGTCCAATATTCAAACGATCATCCTCCCCTGTATAGGTTTGGTTCATTTGGAAGATATTGAAACGAATACCTTGTTGGGCGGAAGCATCACCAGAAATGATGATATCGTTGATGGCCCATTTAGTTGCCCAAGCAGCTGCTTGTTCTTGCAACATTTGGTCAAATCCTTTCGCCGAAATACGTGCTAAGTAATCTGACGCAATCTTTTCAAAGGAAGTTGTTGGGTGATTCTCTGAGCTAATATTAACCGCATACTTGATGATGGTTAATTTTTCGCCTTGCTTTGCTGATAGCGTGTAAGCAAGCTCACTATATTTTTCGCGGGTTGTTGAAGTCGCTTTTGCGTCTACTTTTTGACCACCGGCTTTAATCTCGATATGCTGAGCTGTAATGACTTCGAAGCCTGTTTTTTTGGTTTTAGACCAAACAAAATTCGAACCCACTTTTACCTCATCCCAGAATTTTTCATCGTAATTCGAATCCTTGTTCTTTATGTCTCCATCGATAAAGGCTTTCACTTTAATGTCTTCGGTGAAGTTTAGCGGTGTGATAGAATAGGAAATGACACCTGATTCATCATCTGCCATGCTATTTAGGCGGATGGATTCAATGGCTAAACGTTTTCCGTTCGAAAGCGTGATTTCGCAGGTACGAAGGATATACCCCTCCTTCATATTCAATTCACGGTAAAAGGAATGAATTTCACTCGTGTGTAAATCGACTTCTACTTCCCCTATTTGGATAGATAATCCATTCCAGTTAGCAGCATTTAATACTTTGGCAAAATATTCTGGATAACCGTTTTTCCACCAACCTACACGTGTTTTATCTGGGTAATAGACACCCGCGACGTAATTTCCTTGTAAGGTTTTCCCTGTGTAGGTTTCCTCAAAAGACCCTCTTTGTCCCATACGGCCGTTGCCCAGGGAAAAAATGGATTCAGTGATTTCGTTATAGGCGGGGTGGAATTGGTCTTCGATAACCTTCCACTCATCAATTTTAAGGTATTGCTTCATTCGGTTTATTAGGTAATCTTAACAATAGCACAAAAATAGAAAATTGTAAATTTTGGACATTTCTGTGCTAGGCTGTTTCTTTAAAAAAGAAGTAATTCAGCCGATTTTATTCCAACAAAGTTCGGAATTACCTTATCCGCATCGCTTAAAACAGATCCCTCTCCTATTCCAATGACCTTCATTCCCCCATTTATCGCTGCCTCTACCCCAGCTTGGGCGTCTTCGAAAACGATACATTCTGCCGGAGTAAAACCAAGGCCTTCGACTCCTTTCAAGAATACTTCTGGATCTGGCTTGCTTTTACTTACTTTATTGCCATCTATGATAAGATCAAACCAAGGCATTAAACCTGTCTTTTCTAGGATGATCTCTGCATTCTTGCTGGCGGAACCCAAGGCGATTTTATAGCCCTCTGCTTTAATTTGGCCTAAAAAATCCACCACACCTGGAAGGATTTCGGATGGATTCATATTCGAAATTAAGTGTAGGTAATTATCGTTTTTCTCTTTTAACCATGCTTCCTTTTGCTCTTCCGTAGCCGAAAAAGAGGCCCAGTCCAAAATGCGATTCAATGATTCTACTCTGGAAACGCCTTTTAATTGTTCGTTATGCTCTTCGGTTAATTGGTAGTTGAAATTCTCTCCTAGCATTTTCCAAGCTTGGAAGTGGTAAATCGCTGTATCAACTAATACTCCGTCGAGATCAAAAAGGCAGGCTTTGTAAGACATATTTAGGTAAGGATTGTTTTAAAGATTAGCAAAATTATTACATTTACATCTGCCAAAAAACCTTTTTCTGCTGTGCTAGACAGTTTATTTTAAATTATATGCGTAAATTTTATCTTGTTCTATTGTCCGCCTTCTTAATGTATCCCCTTATGGCTCAGAAAACCGTAAAAACTGATAAACATGTGGTTTACCAAATGATGTTTCATCTTTGGGGAAATCAAAATACAGCTGTCAAAAGAAACGGTTCTGCTGCTGAAAATGGGGTAACGAAGTTCAAAGATGTATCTATGAAGGGTTTACAAGCCTTGAAAAAGAAAGGCTATTCTCATTTATATACGACGGGAATTTTAGAGCACGCGACGATGGAGGATTTTTCCGCTTTTGGTTCGCCTTTAGATCATCCACAGGTGGTGAAAGGTCGAGCTGGTTCGCCCTTTGCGATTAAGGATTATTATGATGTGAATCCATTTTTAGCAGATAAACCAGCAGAACGCATGCAGGAATTCGCTGCTATGTTAGATCGGGTGCATCAAGCGGATTTAAAATTAGTCTTGGACTTTGTGCCTAATCACTTAGCTAGAGCTTATCATTCAGATCAGAAACCGGCAGGTGTTGTTGATTTTGGCCAAAATGATAACAAGGATCTTTCCTTTTCTCCTAGTAATAATTTTTATTATTTACCGGGTACGCAATTTACCATTCCTACGGGGGTGAATCCGCCAGTACCGGTGACAGTCCCTTACATCGAGATTCCGGCTAAAGTGAGCGGAAACAACGTTTTCTCCGCGCAACCATCGATTCACGATTGGTTTGAAACGGTGAAGTTGAACTACGGTGTTGATCTTCAACACGGTAATCAGACTCATTTTGACCCGATTCCGGATACGTGGTTGAAAATGACAGATGTGTTAGTGTATTGGACCAAAAAGGGTGTGGATGGTTTCCGTTGTGATATGGCAGAGATGGTGCCAGTAGAATTTTGGGCCTATGCGATTCCTAAGGTGAAAGCCCTAAATCCAGAGGCCGTATTTATCGCAGAAATATATAATCCTCAAGAATACAGAAATTATATTTTTAAAGGTGGTTTTGACTATTTATATGATAAAGTAGGTCTTTATGACGGAATTCGTCATATTATGGAAAAGAAACCTGGTGCAACTACGGCTGATATTACTCGTGTTTGGCAAAATGAATCTGGTGATTTTGCAAATCATATGTTACGTTTCTTAGAAAACCACGATGAGACGCGTTTGAATTCACCAGGCTTTGCGGCCTCTAATTTTTGGTCTACGATTCCAGGAATGGTGTTGACTGCCAGTATGCACGATGGTCCTTTGATGATTTATTTTGGTCAAGAGTTTGGGGAGAAAGCGCAAGAAATCGAAGGGTTTAATGAGGCAGACGACCGTACGACGATGTTTGATTTCTATCGGGTAGATACACACCAGCGCTGGCTAAATGGTGGAAAATTTGACGGAGGTAAATTAACTGCTGCTGAAAAAGAAATAGATTCTTTCTATACCGAATTGTTAGCTTGGATTAATTCGAGCGAAGTGATTCAAAAAGGAAAGTTTTTTGATCTTCAATATGCTCAAAACGCAACTTATCCGAAAAATAAGGTGTATGCTTATTTACGCTATACAGATAAAGGACGCAACTTAATCATTTGTAATTTTGATTCAGTCAATCACGATTTTAACATCGAAATACCTACGTTAGCCTTGGATATGATGGGAATTAAGTCCTATTCTCTTAAATCAATCAAATCGTTCGTCCCTCCTGCTGCTCAAGCTGGGAAATTCGAAGGAAATCGTATTCAAATTCCCTCCAATTCAGCGATCATTATTTCACTATAAAAACCTATGAAAACATTTACTAAGCCGCGTTTAAGTAATGGCCAAATCTTTAATATGAGTGTCGGATTTTTAGGCATTCAGTTCGGTTTTGCCTTACAAAACGGTAATGCCTCTCGTGTACTTCAAAACTTCGGTGCAGATGTGGAGCAATTATCTTGGTTTTGGTTAGCTGCGCCTTTAACAGGAATGATTATTCAGCCGATTATTGGTTTTTATTCAGACCGAACCTGGAATGGTTTAGGTCGAAGAAAACCTTTCTTCTTAACGGGAGCAATTCTGGCTGCCACAGCTTTGTTCTTTTTCCCTCATGCGGGTGCCTTAGCGAATTTTATCCCACCTATGATTGTGGGTGCGGGTATTTTAATGATGATGGATGCGTCATTTAACGTGGCAATGGAGCCGTTTAGAGCATTAGTGGCGGATAATTTACCAGAGGAACAAAATACGCTGGGCTTTTCGATTCAGACTTTCTTGATTGGTATTGGAGCGGTAGTAGGTTCTTGGTTACCTTATATGTTTGGTAATTGGTTCGGTATTTCAAAGGATGCTGCGGAAGGCCAAATTCCTGATAATGTATTATATAGTTTTTATGTAGGGGCTGCTGTGTTTATTTCTGCGATTGTTTGGACGATTGCCACGACTAAAGAATATTCTCCTGCAGAGCGCGAGGCGATGGGTTTTGAGGAAGAAGGTACTACCGATTCGATTTGGTCTGTTTTCCGTTACATCAAGGAAATGCCTTTCACGATGCGCCAATTAGGTGTGGTGCAATTCTTCTCTTGGTTTGCCTTATTCTCGATGTGGGTATTCTCCACTCCTGCGATTGCGCACCACGTTTATGGATTACCGATGGACGACCATAGTTCGCCTGAATTCCAAAATGCGGCCAACTGGGTGGGTATTATTTTCGGTGTTTATAGTGCGGTTTCAGCTGTTTATGCCATTTTTTTACCACGTATTGCAAAGTCAATTGGAAATAAAGCGACGCACGCAGTTTCGTTAATTGCCGGTGGTTTGGGATTAATTTCTATCTATTTCATTTCTGATCCACATTTGCTGATATTCAGTATGGTGGGTGTGGGAATGGCTTGGGCTTCTATTTTAGCGATGCCTTATGCCA
>CANFWR010000013.1 GCA_947450865.1 Cytophagaceae bacterium | reverse complement strand
TTCTTTTAAATAGATGTATTGTCCACCCGTTTTAGGAAAAACAGAACTTAGTTTTCCATAGGCAAAAGCACCAGTAATCGTTAAGAAAGCGGTTAACAGCCAAGTGCCAATCCAATAAATAGGGGAGCCCACCGATCTAGCTACTTCTGAACTAACAAGGAAGATACCTGAACCTATCATCGATCCCATCACTAACATCGAGGCATCTAATGTGTTTAATTTTTTATTCATAGAGGTGTATATTGATTTAATGCAATTCCTGATTTTCATCATTAATTCAAAGAAACGACTAAAATTTCTGATTTCTGGCTAGTCAAATAAATTATTTTCAATTGTAAACGTTTCCGTAAACGTTTACGGAAAAAAATTAAATAATTTCTTTGATTTTTTATAAAATTATGGTCTATATTCCCAGAGTAGTATATGTCTAATTATAATACATATCACTATTGTACAATTTTAGATAGATTTATGAAGAAGTCCATTAATGAAGTAGAGGTGTGGGATCAGTTCAGAGCTGGGGATCAAAATGCATTTTCTGTTTTGTATTCACATTTCGTACAACCTTTATATACGTATTGTATGGGTATAACAAGTGATAAGGATTTAATCAAGGATTGTCTTCATGATCTGTTTGTTGAGATTTGGAAGAATCATTCTAGTCTGGGACCAACTACTAGTGTAAAATTTTATTTGATGGCTTCGATTAAACGTAAAATTGTACGCTCTTTAGAAACACAATTGAAGAATTTGAATCACTACGATGCCTATCAATACCAGTTTATGGAGGATATGCCATCGCCAGAAAGGCAATTAGTGATGGTAGAAGAGGAACGCATTTCACATTCTTCTATGTATCAGAGCCTTGATAAGTTAAGTAAGCGCCAGAGAGAAGCAATTACTTTAAAGTATTTTGAAAATATGGATACGGACCAAATTTCAGAAAAGATGAATATCAATCCTCAGTCGGTTTATAATTTGTTATTCGGAGCTTTGAGAGTAATGAAAGAACAGATGTCGATGCGTGCCTATGCTTGTTAATTATGTAATAATTATAAGATATATTTGAGTAAATCTTATACTTTTGTTGCTTTCGAAATAAGTAATCTTAATAAGATTGACATGTTATCGAAAAGAATGAGCTGGATAAAGAGATTAAAAATAGTAAATAAGTACCCGATTAAACCCTTAAGACTATCCCAACAAGAATGCAAAGCCTTGTGGGAAAGGATCCAAATGACTTTGCAAACAACTTAATTTCAATTAACCTATGAGAAAAAAATTACTTTCCAAGGTGCTCCTTAGCGGTATAATGCTGTTATTGAGTATTCAAATTTTTGCCCAAGATCGGACGGTCTCAGGTAAAGTAACGTCATCTGACGATGGTTCTGGTATTCCTGGAGCTAGTGTTTCTGTTAAAGGTACTTCTAAAGGAACTTCGACAGATATGGATGGAAATTATAAAATTACTGTTGGTAATTCAGCAGTATTAGTGTTTTCAGCCGTTGGAACTAACGCTCAAGAAGTTTCAGTAGGATCTAAAACACAAATTAATGTGGCTTTAAGTGCTGATACTAAATCTCTACAAGAAGTAGTGGTAGTAGGTTACGGTACACAAAAGAAAAGCCAAATGACGGGTGCTATTTCATCTGTTACTTCGAAGCAAATTACCGAAATGCCTATTACGAACTTAGGTCAAGCGATGCAAGGTCGTGTGGCTGGTGTGGACGTAGCGCAATCAGGTTCGAAGCCAGGTACGGTACCTAAAGTTTTGATTCGTGGTCGTCGTTCATTTAACGCAGGTAATGATCCATTATACGTGGTAGATGGTATTCCTCTTTCTGCTGGATATGAAGACATGAACCCGAATGATGTAGCCTCAATGGAAATCTTGAAGGATGCAACTGCAACAGCAATCTACGGTGCTCGTGGAGCGAACGGGGTTGTTTTAATCACGACAAAGCGTGGTACTAAAGATGGTAAAACGGTTGTTTCCTATGATACATACGTAGGTGTTACTCAAACATTAGATAAAATTAATTTGTTTAACGGTGCGGAATATGCTGAGATGAAACGTGAATCTCGTCGTACAATTGGTACTTATAAAGATGCGAACGGCAATTTAGTACCTACAGGTGTTATGGACGCTTATGCTGATTCTAAATTATTTACAGCAATTGAATTAGATGGTATTGCTAAAGGGCGTACAACTGATTACCAAGATCTAATGGTTAAGAAAGGTTTTCAACAAAATCATGCCATTGGTATTCAAGGTGGAAATGAGAAAACACAATTCTCAATTAATGCAGGATATTTTCAAGATAAAGGTATAATTGAAGGTTTAGATTATTCGCGTTATTCGTTGCGTGTTAATGTCGATCATCAAGTTACTAAAAATTTAAAAGTGGGGATTTCGTCATATGGCATGTATTCTGTTACTAATGGTGCTAACTTAAATCCATATGGTTTCTTGTTATCTCAAAATCCTCTTGCAAGAGCATATGATGATAGTGGGAATTTAATTTTCCAACAAACAGATGATGCTTTATTAACGAATCCATTAAATGAAATTGTGCCAGGAGCAAAAATTGATGGAACAAATAAGTATCGTATATTTAATAGTATTTATGCTGAATATCAACTTGCTAAGGGTTTAAAATACCGTGTGAATTTTGGTCCAGATTTTACTATTTCTCGTAATGGTCAATTTAATGGCGGTTTAACAAATGCTATTAAAGGTGGTAACCCAACGGCTACTACGGATAATCGTTTTGGATTTAACTATACTTTAGAAAACGTTTTAACGTATAACAAGCAAATTAAGGATCACAGTATTAATGTGACTTTATTACAATCGATGCAACGCGATACGTATGAACAATATACTCAGAGTGTAATGGGTGTTCCTGTAGAGTCTCAATCGTATTTTAACTTAGGTAATGCCTCTTCTATTCAAGGAGTAGGCTCGAACTTAATTGAATGGACAATTGCTTCTTTCATGGCACGTGTGAATTATGATTATAAGGGTAAATATTTATTAACTGTAACTGCTCGTCGTGATGGATCGTCTCGTTTTGGCGAAAATACGAAATGGGGTAATTTTCCAGGTGTGGCAGTAGGTTGGAATTTACACCAAGAAAACTTCATGAAAGATTTGACTTGGTTAGATGAATTAAAATTACGTGCCTCTTATGCACAGGTAGGTAACCAAGGTCTTTCTCCTTATCAAACGGTAGGATTAGAAGGTCGTACTTCGTATGCTTGGAATAACACGGCTGCTTATGGTTACCGCCCTAACACGATCGGTAATGCAGATTTGAAATGGGAAACGTCTACTTCTAAGAACATCGGTGCTGATTTCTCTATCCTTAGAGGTCGTATTGCTGGTAGTTTAGAATATTACCAAACAAATACAACGGATCTTTTATTATCAGATCAATTACCTACTTCCACTGGTTTTGCCGCCGTTACGCGAAACGTAGGGGAGACAATGAACCGTGGGGTAGAATTATCCTTATCTACAGTGAATATCGATGCGGCAAATGGTTTCAAATGGACAACTGATTTCACCTTCTATAAGAACACAGAAGAAATCGTTTCTCTTTACAATGGAGCTAAAGATGACGTAGGTAACCGTTGGTTCATTGGTCAACCTTTAAATGCATATTATGATTACAAATATGCAGGTATTTGGCAGACAGCTGAAGCTGATAAAGCAAAAGCTATGGGCTTTACTGTGGGTCAAATCAAAGTACAGGATACGAATAACGATGGTAAAATTACGGCTGATGACCGTGTGTTATTAGGTTCAGATGTTCCAGCATGGACTGGTGGTATCACAAACCGTTTCTCTTATAAAGGATTCGATTTGTCATTCTTTATCTTTACTCGTCAAGGACAAATGATTGTGTCTAAATTCCACCAAAATTCAAACTACCTTCAAGGTCGTTATAACCAAATCAAGGTGGATTACTGGACTCCTAACAATCCTAATGCTTATTATCCTCGTCCGAACTTTAACCAAGAGTTCCCAGCATACAATACAGCGATTATGTATTTCGATGGATCTTTCATCAAAGTACGTAATATCAATATAGGTTATACGTTCCCAGCTAAAACGGCCCAAAAACTAGGTTTAGCTTCGTTACGTGTGTATGCTAGTGTTCAACAACCATTCATCTTCTCTAAATATCGTTCAAAAGAAAATGGTGTTGACCCTGAAACGTCAAATGGTAACGTTAATAATGACGTAACTCCAGCTACACAGGTATCAACATTTGGTTTAAATATTAAATTTTAATCCCTGAAATAATGAAAAGTTTATATATCAAAAATTCATTAAAATCATTAGGTATTGCTTCAGCGATTATGTTGGGTACTGCCTCATGTAGTGATCTACTGAAAGAGACAGTCGTTTCTTCTATCAGTAACGATTACATCGCTACGACTCCAGGATTCGTAGCTGCAACTAATGCGGCTTATACACCACTTCGTTCATTTTATGCTACGGAGAGAGGTATTTCAATGTCAGAATACGGTACTGATATTTACAGTGCTGGAGCGGATGGATCGTACAAAGGTTTTCACTTTTACGATTCACAATTGACTTCATCAGTAGATATTTTAGCTGAGCTTTGGGATCAAACGTATAAGGGTATTAATACCATTAATGCGGTAATTGATCGTGCTCCTAAGGTAACTGGTATTACGGATGCTGTTAAAGCAACTCGTGTGGGTGAGATGAAGTATTTGCGTGCGCATTATTACTTTATTTTAGTCCAACAGTTTGGTCCTTTAGATTTACGTTTAACTGAAACGTTAGGGCCCACTAAGGCTGCTACTCGTGCGACAGAACAAGCTGTATACAAACAAATTGAAACAGATTTATTAGCTGCTATTCCAGCTTTGCCAGCAACAAAAGCAGCGGCTGATTATGGTCGTGCTACGAAAGCTGCGGCTGAAAACTTGTTAGCTAAGGTTTATTTAACACGGGCTTCTTCTACTTTTGCAGAGTCAACTGACTATGCGAATGCAGCAACGTTGTGTAATAATGTCATTGCTAATTATGGCTTTAAGTTATTACCAGACTTCGCATCTGTATTTGATCAGTCAAATCAAATCAATGATGAAGTGATTTTTGCAGTGCAGTATACGCAAGATCCATTAACAAATGGTTTTATAGATAACCAAGGTAACAAGCTTCACTTGTATTTTGGTATGCAATATGACGTTCAACCTGGTATGCAACGTGACGTAGCGAATGGTCGTCCATTTAAGCGTTTGAAGCCTACTTCGTATTTAATCAATACAGTATTTGCTGATCGTGTGAATGATACGCGTTACAATAAGACGTTTAAAACAGTTTGGCTTTCAAACAAGCCTGGTACCTACAATACAACGTTTGATGGTTCAAAAGCTTCAGTTACTTATAAAGCAGGTGATACGACTATTTATATCCCAGGTTATGAGATGACCTTAGCGGAGCGTGCAGCGAAGAAATACCAAGTATTGGTGCCTAGCTTATACAACTATGCGTTGTTCCCGACATTGCAGAAGTTCTTCGATCCACTTCGTCCAGATATGACGTATGAAAACGGTTCTCGTGATTATTTCGTCCACCGTCTAGCGGAAACGTATTTGATGTTAGCTGAAGCGCAATTCAAATTAGGAAAGCAAGCTGAGTCAGTAGCTGCTATCAACATGGTTCGTGTTCGTGCGGCTGCAGCTGGTAAAACAGAGCAAATGAAAGTTACAGCGGTTGACATGAACTTAATCATGGAAGAACGTGCTCGTGAGCTTGCTGGTGAGCAAACACGTTGGATGGACTTAAAACGTTGGAAAAACTTAGTGGAGCGTGTTAAATTATACAATCCAGACGGAGCGGTTGGTGTTTCTGATAAGCACTATGTTCGTCCTATTCCTCAAAAACAAGTGGATCTATCTGAAAATGGTGGTTTCCCTCAAAATGCAGGATACTAAGATTAATTTGATTTCTTAATTTAGATTCCGAAGGTCAGATGACCTTCGGAATTTTATTTAATAAGCACTATGAAAAAGTTATTCACCTTTATTTTAGGTCTTTGCAGTTTTGCAACCTTCTCACAAAATCTTCCCGTTACCTTCAAGAATGGTAAAACGTCTGTTGATGTGTCGATAGGTGGTAAGCCATTTACATCCTATTTCTTTCCTGGCCAGGATGTTTTAAAGAAAGCAGTTTTGTTTCCGTTGATTTCTGCGAAAGGAACTACAATCACTAGAGGTTATCCTATGGCTCCTCGTGCAGGAGAGCGTGTAGATCATCCTCATCATGTGGGAATGTGGTTGAATTATGAGGATGTCAATGGGTTTGACTATTGGAACAACTCTAATAACATTATTGCTTCTTTACAGAATCATAAGATGGGAACCATTGTTCATTCCGCGATTGTAAAACAAGATCCGAAGTCAGGAACCTTAGTGGTTTCTGCAGATTGGATAGACAATGATGGTAAAGGCCAAAAGGTGTTGCAAGAAAAGACTACCTATGTTTTTTCAGGTACAGCTGATTCAAGAACAGTGGATAGGATTACCACATTAACCGCCGTAGCTGATCAAGTCTTATTCAAAGATGTGAAAGATGGGATGTTTGCTATACGCGTAGCGCGTCAATTAGAAATTCCTTCGAATAAGCCAGATGTATTTATAGATGCGCATGGTGTGGAGACCAAAGTACCTGTAATGGACAATACGGGTGTGAATGGCGATTATTGGAGCTCTGAAGGGGTGAAAGGGGAGGCTGTTTGGAGTACACGTGCTAAATGGATGAATTTGCATGGGGAAATGGATAATCATCCAATATCGGTTACCATTTTTGATCATCCGTCTAATGTGTCTTACCCAAGTTATTGGCATGCACGTGGTTATGGATTATTTGCGGTTAATCCATTAGGCGCCAAAGTATTTAGCAATGGCAAGGATGAACGTAATTTGACTTTGAAAAAAGGTGAATCTGTTACATTTAGATACCGTACGTTAATTTCTGATAGATTAAACTCGAAAGAGGAATTAGACAAAATTCAAGCGGAATTCGCTGCTGTGAAGTAATATTTAAGAAAATACTCTTATTTTTGTAAGGTAAAGGGGGCTCTTGTAGCCCCTATTTTCTTTATTCTATGCAATTATCCTTTTTAGGAGCCGCTAGACAGGTGACAGGCAGTATGTTCTTGTTACAATTAGAAGACGGCTATCAAATATTAATCGATTGTGGAACGGACATGGAGCGAAAAATCGACTTCGAAGAGCCGATAGAGCAAAAGTCCTTTTTCCCTTTCGATGCGTCTCTCATTAATTTAGTCATTCTTACGCACGCGCACATTGATCACTCGGGCAACATTCCAATGTTATACCGGGAAGGATATGAAGGCCAAATTCTTTGTACGCCTCCTACTGCTGATTTATCCGAGTTGTTATTGATGGATTCTGCTAGTTTGCACTTGCGTCGTTTGAAGGCAGCTCAAGGCGAGAGTCGCAAGAAGCATAAGCAAATGGATCGCTTACTCCGGAAAGGGGATCTCTATCTTCAAAAAGATGTGGAGAATGCGATGGATAATTTTGTGACATTACAGTTCAATCGAAAGTTTATTGTTTTTCCAGGCTTAGAGATCACCTTTGTTCCTGCGGGCCACTTATTAGGTGCAGCCCATGTATTGATATCTGTCACGGAGAAAGGGGAGACTAAAACCATTGGTTTTAGTGGAGACATTGGTAGAGCTAACTACCCTCTACATATTGATCCTCAACCATTCCCAGAGGTGGATTACCTAGTTTGCGAAACAACCTATGGAAATCGAATCCATGCGGATAAGGATAGTCCGATGGATGCTTTGGGAAAAGTTATTAAAGAGACTTGTATCGATCGCCCGGGACGCTTAGTGATTCCAGCTTTCTCTGTAGGCAGAACGCAAGCCGTTTTATATACCTTAAATAAATTAATTGAGGAACGTAATTTCCCTGCGGTTCGTGTATTTACGGATAGCCCGATGGGCCGAAGTTCTACGAAGATTTATTCTAAATACTTATCCTATTTAAATCCAGAGGCGCGTGCATTTCATAAAGAGAATGACGAACTTTTTGACGTGGATAATTTGATTTTCTTACAAACAGAGAAAGAAAGTAGAGCTATTAAGGATTACCGAGAACCTTGCATTATTATTTCGTCCTCTGGGATGATATCTGGTGGTCGTGTGGAGCAACATATCGCTGATAATATTTCGAATACCTATGCAACAATCTTATTGATTGGTTATTCTGCTGAGGGAACCCTTGGAAGACAATTGTTAGCGGGTACGGATATGATTGTGGTAAAGGATCGCGAGTATAAGGTGAATGCCCAAATCCGTAAGATTGACGTATTCTCTGGACATGCAGATCAAACTGGACTTTTGGATTTTGTAAAGCAACAGAAGCCTAGCAAGTTGAAAAAGATATTCCTTTCTCACGGGGAGGAAGAAAGCATGCTTGAGTTCTCTTCTATATTGAACGGACTAGGATTTAATGACGTTATTTTGCCTCAAAAGGAAGATACTTTCGAGCTTTAATTTTATTTTTGTATTAAAATTTACGCCTTATGAAAACATTATTGGAATTTGAAAAGCCTATCGCTGAATTAGAAGATAAATTAATTGAGATGCGTAAGCTTGCTTTAGAGAATAATGTCGATGTGACAGCTGCTGTAGCATCTTTGACCGATAAGATTTTAGAATTGAAAAAGGAAACATTTTCGAATTTGACTCGCTGGCAGCGTGTTCAACTTTCTCGTCATCCAGATCGTCCATATACTTTTGATTACATTGAACATTTGTGTGAGGAATTTATTGAAATCCACGGTGATCGTAATGTAGGTGATGACAAAGCCATGGTAGGAGGTTTTGGAACTATCGATGGAGAAATGTCTGTCATGTTTATTGGTCAGCAGAAAGGACGCAATACGAAGGAACGTCAATTCCGTAATTTTGGAATGCCTAATCCGGAAGGTTATAGAAAAGCGCTTCGCTTAATGAAAATGGCGGAGAAGTTTAACAAGCCTATTGTATGCCTAATTGATACTCCGGGAGCATTTCCTGGTTTAGAAGCGGAGGAAAGAGGTCAAGGAGAGGCTATCGCACGTAATATTCGCGATATGTTTATGCTTAAGGTGCCTGTTATTTGCGTGATTATAGGTGAGGGTGCTTCAGGTGGTGCTTTAGGTATCGCAGTGGGTGATCGCGTCTTAATGATGGAAAATACCTGGTATTCTGTGATTTCTCCCGAGTCTTGTTCTTCGATCCTATGGAGAAGCTGGAATTACAAAGAGCAAGCGGCAGAAGCTTTGAAATTAACGGCTAATGATATGTTAGCGAATAAATTAATTGATGGAATTATTCCTGAGCCTTTAGGTGGAGCGCATCTTAATCCGGAGGAAGCTGCAGCTACGTTGAAGGAAGTGATTAAAAAGGAATTAGCTGTTCTTTCTGCATTAGATCCAGCAACTCGTATTGCCCAACGTATTGATAAGTTTGGTGCCATGGGTGAGGTGATTGAATAAGATGTCAGCTCCTAAAGCCATCATTTTTGATTTAGGTAATGTTTTATTACCGATTGACCTGTCTCTTACCTATGAGGCATTTGCAGCTTATTCTTCTTTAAGTTCTTCAGAGATAGCATCTGCCATATTGGAACATCAGTTATGGGTTCCCTATGAAGCTGGTCAGCAAACAGATATTGAGTTTCGGGATTTTCTACGTTCGCATCTGGATTTAACTATTTCTGATGCTGATTTTGACAATTCTTTTTCTGCTTTATTATTAGATTTTCATTCAGGAGTATACGAATGGATAGCTTCGTTGAAATCTATTTTTCACCTCATTTTATTAAGTAATACTAGTTCAATACATGCAGAGCGATTTACTAAAGTCGCTTTAGGTCCTCATGGTCAAAATCTATTCAGCCTGTTTAATCACGTATATTATTCCTTTGAAATGGGATTAGTAAAACCTGATTTAGCTATTTACCAGCAGGTATTGAATGAACAAGGTTTTTCTGCAGAGGAAGTATTGTTTTTTGATGATAATGTCGCTAATATTAATTCCGCTAAATCAATGGGGATTCAATCCTATTTAATTGATCCTAGTCGTTCCTTTATACAAATTCAAGAAATTTTAGATACCTATGTTAGTTAGTAGTCCTGTTTTTGATGTGTTATTTAAATTAGCTGGTTGGAAATTAGTGGGTGAGGTTCCGCGTGATTTAAAGAAAGCGCTAGTGATTGTTTGTCCACATGCTACTTGGAAAGATTTCATTGTAGGTTTAGGAGCACGTTCTTTGCTTCGCTTACCTATTTTATTCTGGGGTAAGAAAGAGCTGTTTGAAGGGCCTTTTGGCGGCATTTTTACTTGGTTAGGAGGCTATCCAGTTAATCGGGGTACTAAATCTAATCTGGTAGATTCTATTGTTGATATTTATAATTCAAAGGAATCATTTTATGCTGTATTGGCGCCTGAAGGGACACGCAAGGATGTGCAAGAATTAAAAACGGGTTTTTATTATATTGCTGATGGAGCAAAAGTGCCTTTAATTATGATTGGTTTCGACTTTGTGAATAAAGAGATTAAGATTAGAGAGCCTTATTATACAACGGGTGATTTCCAGAAGGATAAAATAACTATTGCACGCTATTTTCAAACTATTCCAGGTGTTCAAAAATCGTGGATCAAGAACTATTTAGCGGAAGCTGCAGAATAGATTAATTCTGCTGTTTTTTTAGATGCACCTGCATTTCCTACTAAGTCTTGCAGGATTTTATAATCTTCCTTTTGTTGTTGATAGCTTTTTCCCTTCGTTAATAGGTCTCGCATCCACGCTGTCATATGTTCTACGGAGAATTTAGCCTGTATTAATTCAGGCACAGCTACCTTATCAAGTATGATATTTACGAGGGAGATATATTTAATTTGAATGACGATTTTTGCCAAAGAATAAAATACCCAATCCGTCTTATAAACTACAATTTGTGGTGTATTTAAAAGGGCCGTTTCTAAAGTGGCTGTTCCTGAGGTAACAATTGCCATTTCAGCCTGGTGGACAATATCATAGGTCTGATCAAATAAAACCGGAATCTTAGTCTGGTATAATTCTTTCCAATCCGATATTCCAGCAATCACAAATGATAAATCAGGATTAGCTTTAGCTAATTGATCAAAGAGGGGTAAGGCTGTTTTGATTTCTTGCTTCCGGCTTCCTGCTAATAAGGCAATATATTTTTGACCCTTTAAGCTAAATTGTTCATTGGGAATAAACGTCTGAATGGCATCTTGAAGAGGATTCCCTACATACTCTGTAGCTATTCCTGCCTCTCTAAATAGCTTAAGTTCGAATGGGAAGATAACATAAAGGTGATCTATCCATTTCTTAAGTTCACCCACACGACTTTTATTCCAAGCCCAGACTTTAGGGGCAATATAGAAATGAGTTTGAAAACCTTTCTTCTTCGCTATTTTAGCAGCCTTTAAATTGAATCCACCGTAATCAATAAAGATGACAGCATCCGGTTGAAAGGCTTCTATTTGTTCACCAAATGTCTTGAATAGACCTTTTAATCGTTGAATATTCTGTATCACCCCTAATATTCCCATAATCGCAAGTTGATTATGGTGAATGAGTAATTCAGCTCCTTGGCTTTCCATAGCATCTCCTCCCCAGGCTTGAATAAGGGCTTCACTATCCAGTTTTTTGATTTCCTGAATTAGATTTGATCCGTGAAGATCCCCTGATTTTTCTCCTGCTAGGATGAAGTATTTCATACTTATTCTCCGAAGTATTCGACCGAATTTTTATTCGTTTCGATGAGATGAATTTTATGTAATGTGGCTGAGGTAGAGGTAGTAGCTATTTTAGGAGCTAATATTTTCCAAAACTCCATCACCAGAATTTCGCAACTGGCCAGTTTACCAAACATAAAATCCACATCTAAATTAAGGTTTTTATGATCTACTTTATCAATAATTTCTGCCTTAATGAGATCGCCTAATTGCTTTAGATCATATACAAATCCAGTATCTGGATCTGGCATTCCTTTCACTGTGACAATTAGTTCAAAATTATGTCCGTGCCAATTATTATTGGCACATGGGCCAAATACTTCAAAGTTTTTTTCTTCTGTCCAGGCTGGATTGAATAAGCGATGCGCTGCGTTAAAATGTTCCTTACGGATGACGTGTACCATTGTTTTCAGTTTTTGTGAAGGGACCCTGGGAAAACAATAGCAGAGTTCCAATAATTGTACAAAGTTAATAAACCTTCCGGGAATCTGTGTAAATTTGTAGTATAAATGCTATCCTTATGATCATAGTTACTGGCGCCGCAGGCTTTATTGGAAGTTGTTTAATTCAAAAGTTAAATGATTTAAAGTTTCGCTACATTATTGCGGTGGATGATTTTTCAAATTCTGAAAAGAACAGAAATTTAGAAGGAAAGGCCATTATGGAACGCATAGATCGCAAGGATTTATTTGGATGGTTAGAGAAAAATAATCGAGAAGTTGAGTTCTTTTTCCATATTGGGGCACGAACAGATACGACTGAATTTGATACAACTATTTTTGATGAGTTAAATTTAGATTATTCTAAGAAGGTTTGGCAGGCTTGTGTTGCCTATCAAATCCCTTTAGTTTATGCGAGTTCTGCTGCTACCTATGGTTTAGGTGAATTAGGATATGACGATAATGAGTCATTGATTCCATCGTTGAAACCCTTAAATCCATACGGTGATTCAAAGAATGACTTTGACATTTGGGCTTTGCAACAAGAGAAGAAGCCTTTTTTCTTTGCTGGCTTGAAGTTTTTTAACGTGTACGGACCTAATGAATTTCATAAAGGACGTATGGCGTCGGTTATTTGGCACGCGTATCGTCAAATTCAAGCGAATGGATCTCTTAAATTATTTAAATCCCATCGGGATGATTTTAAAGATGGGGAGCAGATGCGTGATTTTATCTATGTGAAAGACTTAATCGATGTTTGTGTTTTCTTAATGGAACATCGCAAAAATTCAGGAATCTATAATTTAGGAACAGGGAAAGCTAGGTCATTTAATGATTTAGGTAAAGCGACTTTTGCAGCTTTGGGATTAGTACCTTTCATTGAATACAGTGATACGCCAGCTGATATTCGGGATAAATACCAATATTTTACAGAAGCAAATATGGCTAAGTTGCGCTCAATAGGCTATATGAAGGAATTTACGAGTCTAGAAGCAGGTGTGAAAGATTACGTAAAAAACTACTTAGCTAAGCAGCTGTACTATTAAACAATTTCTTCAACCCTTCCTCCGCGAATCCCTTGCCATAGGCGAATAGTTGAATGTTCGCGGCAAAGATGGACAGCGTAGCAATTTTGATGCTTTTCGTACTAACTAAAGCGGCGATAAAGATCAAAAGGCTATACCCAATTATCCCTGTTAATAAGATCAGTCCATAAATGGGCATTGCTAACAGCGCAATTCCGGTTAGTACGTAATAACTAAAGAATAAGAAGGGGAAGAAATGTACCGCTTTTAGTTCTTTGGGAAAGAAACGGCTAATGTTGATACGCGCTCTTCCGAAGAAATGCAATTGTTTATAGAATTGTCTAAAGTCCGTTCTGCGTTTGTGGTAGATGAAGGCCTTGGGTATTAAGCCGGACTTGAATCCTAAAGAGATACATCGAATACTGAATTCAATGTCTTCTCCCATTCGGGTGATTTTAAAACCTCCTGTAGCTTCGTATACTTTCCTGGAGATTCCCATATTGAAACTTCGGGGATGGAATTGCCCACCGATGTTTTTTTCTTTTCCTCGAATACCCCCTGTGGTAAAAAAAGATGTCATGGAATAGCTGATGGCTTTTTGGATAGGAGTGAAGCTGGGATGATCTTGATCTGGTCCACCAAATAGATCTAATCCTTGCTCTTTAACTGCCTTATCCACTTCCGTTAAATAGCTAGGTTCTAAAAGTGCGTCTGAATCGAGAATGATGAAGTAATCTCCTTTGGCACGCTCAAAAGCATAATTTCGTGCGAAACCTTGACCTCCATTTTCTTTGACATAATAGGCTAAGGAGAAAGCGTCATTGTATTTATCAATGATGGCCGAAGCATCTTCTGTTGATCCATCTTCAATCACGATAACCTCAAAATCTTTGAATTCCTGTGTTTGAATACAAGCTAACAATTCGTCTAACTCTTGTGGACGGTTATAAACAGGAATAATCAGGCTGTAGGCCGGCGTTTTCATCTTATAAGGAACGAAGCGTTGCTTTGCTGGCTGAAATGATTTGATCGTATTCTGAATCCCCTAGGGCAGCTGATAAGAACCAAGATTCATATTGGGATGGCGGTAAATAAATACCTTTATCCAACATGCCTTTGAAATATTTACCAAATAAGGCTGTATCAGATGTTTTAGCATCACTAAAATTGTTTACGGCTTTGTCTGTGAAGAACAAGGTAAACATGGAACCTATTTGGTTAATGGTATAATTTAGACCCAATGTATTCAAATCAGAACTTAGCGCCTCTTTTAAGGCTGATCCACGTTGTTCAAGTGCTGCATATACACCCGGATTATCAGTAATCAGATTTAGCATCGCTAAACCTGCCGTAGTTGCTAATGGATTTCCGGATAGTGTTCCAGCTTGGTAAACAGGACCGGATGGTGCGATCATATCCATTATTTCCGCCTTTCCTCCATAAGCACCTACTGGAAGTCCCCCTCCAATAATTTTTCCTAAGGTTGTTAAGTCGGGTTGGATTCCGGCTAATCCTTGGTATCCAGCAGCTGATAGACGGAATCCCGTCATTACTTCATCGAATATAAGTAAGGCACCGTATTGCTTGCATAGTTTATGAACTCCCTCTAAGTAACCTTCTTTGGGAATAACCAATCCCATATTTCCTACAACGGGCTCTATGATGATTGCCGCTACTTCTGTAGGATTTGCTTTGAAAAGAGTCTCTAAGTTTTCTAAATCATTGTAAACGGCAGTTAGTGTATCTCTTGCCGTGGAAACCGTTACTCCAGGACTATCTGGGGTGCCTAAGGTAGCAACACCAGAACCAGCCGCAATCAGGAATGAATCCCCATGACCGTGGTAACAGCCTTCCATTTTAATGATCTTATCACGTTTAGTATAGGCTCTAGCTAATCGGATGGCAGCCATGGTAGCTTCCGTTCCAGAATTCACTAAACGAACCTTTTCTACGGAAGGAATCATCGAAATGATTTTCTCCGCTATTAATACCTCGTTATAAGTAGGTGCTCCAAAGGAAAACCCATTACTTAACGCACCACGTACTGCCTCTTCAATGACTGGATGCGCTTGGCCAAAAAGCATAGGACCCCATGATCCAATTAAATCTATATACGAATTACCATCTACATCGTGTAAATAAGCACCTTTAGCCGATTTGATAAACACAGGGTTTCCACCGACAGATTTGAAGGCACGAACAGGGGAGTTAACCCCACCTGGAATTAATTCTTTTGCTCTCTCAAAATAGGATGTGCTTAAGGTATTCATCTTATTTTTTCTTCTTAGGAGCTTTTGCAGCTGTTTTTTGTTGTTCTTCCATCGTCTTCAATTGTGTTTGAAGGTATTGAGAGAACTTGGATTTCTTAGGACCACCACCAGCGGCAATTTTCTTGCGATTCTCGTCTAATAAGGCTTTGATCTTATCTTCATTTACAAATTTACGAATCGCTAATTGCTGACCAATGGTCACTAAGTTCGATACGAAATAATAGAAACTTAAACCGGCAGGGAAGGAGTTCATCACGAACATAAAAATAACCGGCGTTACATAAGCCATCATTTTCATATTGATCGGTTGACCTGGTTGGTCTGGCGTGATCTGGTTATTATAATATCCGTAGGCTAATTGAGATACGGTCATTAATAAACAGAATAAACTCACATGAGCGCCATAGAACGGTATTCTAAATGGTAAGTTGATAAATGAATCATACGTTGATAAGTCATTTGCCCATAAGAAGGACTCTTGGCGTAAGTTGATCAAGTTCGGGAATAACATAAAAACTGCCATTAAGACAGGCATCGTTGCTAATACCGGTATACAGCCACTCAATGGATTGACACCCACCTCACCGTATAACTTCATTGTTTCTTGTTGAACGCGCGCTGCATCATCACCAATCTTTTCTTTTATAGCTGCAATTTCAGGTGCCAAAATACGCGTCTTAGCCATAGAGACGTATGATTTATACGTTAATGGCAATAATGCAGTCTTAATGATTAAGACTAAAATAACGATTAACAAACCGTAATTCGAAAACAAACTTTCTAGGAATCCGAATAATGGAACGAAAATGTATTTCGTAATCGGCAATAAGAAATCATAACTCAGTTTGACGTTCTTGCCAAAATTAGGCGCTTCAACCTTATTAACAATTGAATAGTCATTAGGTCCAAAGTAGAAACTGAAGTTTGATTTTCCAGCTGCTAAATCTTGGGCTGAAGCTATGATCTGCGCATCTAACGTTTTGATATTGACAGAATCTGTCAAATTAGGGGTTGCAGTTAAAGCTGCAGACTTGAAAGCAAAACCTTGAGGAATTAAGCCTGAAAGGAAATACTTCTTCTTGAAGCTTATCCATTTCGTGCTTTTGTCTATGTTCTCATTCGTTATTGAACTAGGATTCTCAGATAGGTTATCAAATTCATCGTCTTCAGATAGCAAATAGTTAATCGTTGCTTTGCGTTCTTCTGTAATGTCTTTTTCTGTTTGATGAACTTGCTCTTTCCAATGAATGAAATAATCACCGCCCGTTAATGCCACTGATTTTGCATCTAATTGGTAGTCTACAAGAAAACCAGTCTCAGGTATAACATAGCTAGAGGAAATGGCTTGACCATTCGCTAATGCTCCAGTAAAGCTTACTTTGTTACCTGATTGTACTCCAGTAAAATCGAGATTAGAAACCTTTATTTTACCAGCTGACGTAGGTAATTCAATGCTAAATTCGTCTGAATTGGCATTATACAAATATAATCCGTCTGATTTTCCTACATTAAAATTTGCATAGCTTTTGTAGTTCTTTAATTGAACTGAAACTAGCTTAGCGCCTTTGGAAGATACCTTAACGATGATATCCTTGTTCTCTAAGGTAAAAATTTGTTCCTTTTTAGCCGCAGAATCGATAGCTACTACTTTAGCTGAATCTTTAGTCGCTACAGTTATGGCTTTTTGAGTGACCGCTTTTGCTTTTACTGCAGGAATCTCTTTAGGGGCAAAGAAATATTGGTAGCCTAACAGCATACCCATAATCAATACAATACCCGTGATGGAATTTCTATCCATAATTATTTAGAATTTTTGATGAAAGGAACTGCGTGTTGATGCGCCGCCTTAACAAATTGAACGAAGAGGGGAGACGGACTTTCAACCGTCGATTTATATTCTGGGTGAAATTGAACACCCACAAAGAAGGGATGGTTTTCAATTTCTACAATCTCAACTAAATTCGAATCTGGATTAATTCCTGAAGTGATTAAACCTGCTTTGTGGAATTGATCTAAGTATTCGTTATTGAATTCGTAACGATGTCTGTGACGTTCCTGGATAAGAGCTTTGCCATAGATTTTATAGGCCAAAGTCCCTTTTTCAATCTTACAAGGATAAGCGCCTAAACGCATTGTTCCTCCTTTTTCAGAAATGTCCTTTTGTTCTAACATTAGGTTAATTACCGGATCAGGGCTTTCTGGGTTCATCTCAAACGAATGAGCTTCTGATAAGCCCATTACGTTACGCGCAAACTCAATAACCGCGCATTGCATACCTAAGCAAATGCCTAAGAAAGGTATTTTGTTTTCACGTGCATACTTTACGGCATTGATCTTCCCTTGGATTCCACGTTCTCCAAAACCGGGTGCCACTAAAATACCATCTAATCCGGCTAATGTTTCAGAAATATTTTCTGAATCCATCGTTTCAGAAGAAATCCAATTCAAATTTACCTTAATGTCATTCGCAGCTCCTGCATGAATGAACGCTTCAGCAATCGATTTATAGGAATCTTTTAATTCTACGTACTTTCCAATTAAGCCGATATTGATCTCGAACTTCGGATTTTGAAGTTTGGAAAGGAAACTTGTCCAGTTCTTTAAATTAGATTCTTTGTCATTATAGATATCCAATTTGTATAAAACACGGCTATCTAAACGCTCTTCTTTCATTAACAAAGGCACTTCATAGATTGTAGCTGCATCACGCGCTTCGATTACATCAGCTTCCGAAACGTTACAGAACAAACCAATCTTCTTCTTCATTTCTTGAGGAATTGGGTGTTCTGTACGGCAAACTAAGATATCTGGTTGAATACCTGACTCTGATAATTGCTTAACACTGTGTTGTGTCGGTTTTGTTTTTAATTCACCTGCTGAAGCTAAATAAGGAATCAAGGTCAGGTGAATAAACAAGGTGTTTTTCTCACCTAAATCCCATTTTAATTGACGAGCAGCTTCTATAAATGGCAATGATTCGATGTCACCTACACAACCACCAATTTCAGTAATAACGATATCAAATTTACCTGATTCGCCTAAGAGCATAATATTGCGCTTGATTTCATCGGTAATGTGAGGTACAACCTGTACGGTTTTACCTAGATAATCGCCTCGACGTTCTTTGGTAATAACATTATGGTAAATACGACCCGTGGTGATGTTATTCGCCTGACTAGTGGGTGTATTTAAAAAACGCTCGTAATGGCCTAGGTCAAGATCGGTTTCTGCTCCATCATTTGTCACATAGCATTCGCCGTGTTCGTATGGATTCAGGGTACCTGGATCGATGTTGATATAAGGGTCAAACTTTTGGATTGTACAGGTTAGACCTCGTGCTTGCAATAGCTTGGCTAATGACGAGGCAATGATGCCTTTTCCTAACGAGCTTGTTACACCACCCGTAACAAAAATGAACTTGGATTTCTTGGGATTCCCTTTACCAGACATTGAAAGAATTGTTGATTTGGTTACGGGAAACAAAGATAGGGAAATAAAAGCATACCGAATTAATCCTATTTTTATTTTATCTTGCATTCTTAATAGAATTTCGATGAAACCCCAGCAAATCACCCTCTTTTCAGCCTCAGCCGGATCAGGTAAAACCTATACCTTGACCATTGAGTATATCAAGATGGCGCTCTCAGAGGTGGAATCGAAGGGATATTTCCGTCGTATTTTGGCCGTAACCTTTACGATTAAAGCGGCAGAAGAAATGCGGCAAAGAATTTTACATTTTTTAGGGGGGATGGCAGATTATCCTCACTTTGCTCATACACCACCTACAGAACAATCCAAAGTATTATCGATTATCGATAAGGTACAATCGGAATTAGCCGAAGATGGTATTCAATTAACGAAAGAACAAATAGCGGGACGGGCGAGCACAACCTTGCAACAAATCCTTCAGGATTATGGATTGTTTTCCGTGATGACGATTGATTCTTTTGTCCAAAGACTTAGTGCCTCTTTCGTTGATGAATTAAACCTACCTAGTCAATACGAAGTATTATTAGATTCGAATGGACTGATTCACGAATTGATTAATCGACTGTTAGAACAAGTAAATAGTACGGGAGATGCCGAACTAAGCGAGTTGATTTTATCCTTTGCAAATCAGGAAGTGGCAGAGGGTCGAAATTGGAATCGAATGCGAGATAACTTGCATGGATTTTTGAAGATTTCGCTAGAAGAGAAATTCTTAGCAATTGAACCGCATTTAGCCCCATTTCAAGTAAAAGATTTTCTTCGCTTAGAAGATCAATTACGTGCCGTTCTTCAAGAGATGTTAAACGAGGTAAAGACGGTTGCCAATTCTTTTATTCAAATTATAGATTCGCTCGGTTTACCCGAGGCTTTCTATTATTATGGCGCTACGGGTCCTGTGGGTAATATTCGATCCTTTTTACGCCATTCGGAAATAGCTGATAAAGCCTTTACGAATTTCAAGAAAGCAATAGATGGGAATACGTGGACTTCCGCTAAAGCCATTGGAGCTGATAAAGCGATAATTGAGCAACATGCAGCTGAATTAGGTGAATTGGGTAGTCAATTTATTGAATTGCAATCCCTTTATTGGAAACGTTACCGATTCTTGCATTGGGTATTGAAGGATTTGAAGAAGCTTGCTTTATTAAATCTGATTCAGCGTGAAATGCGCTCTTATCAACAGGAAAATTCGGCGATTCCTATTTCAGAGTTTTCCAAAAGAGTTTATGAGGTGATTTCTCAAGATCCTATTCCATTTATTTATGAGAAATTGGGTGATCGCTATTTCCACATATTCATAGATGAGTTCCAGGATACCTCCATTTTGCAATGGAAGAATTTTATGCCTTTGGTAGAGAATGCCACATCAGTAGGTAAAAGGAGTTTATTAGTAGGGGATGCGAAACAATCGATCTATAAGTTTAGGGGAGGGGAAGTTAGTCTGATCGCTTCTTTGGCCACTCAGGATCCTTCTTTAGTGGCGGATCATTTTGCTGAAGAATCACTAGATGAACAGCGTTTTGATTATTTATTGCATCAAATAGGCCCCAAAGCGTTGAATGATAATTACCGCAGTGCAACGGAGGTCGTACAGTTCAATAACCAATTCTATTATTCCTTGGTTGAAAATGAAACGGTTCTTGCTTTATGTCCTTTAATTAAACCACTATACGGAGCTAATTTAAAGCAAAACCCGAAGGTGGCATCTTCGGATTTCAATGGAAAGGTAGATTTATTGGTCTATCATAAGTCCAAAGAGACCTTTGGCTTTACAGAACCCGAAAATGAATTTATGTTTGAGCAGGTAATGAATCTGATTCGGCATAATCGGAATATTGGATTTAGGTACCAAGATTTGGCGATTTTGACTCGTAAGAATAAACATTCCCGGTATTTGGCCTTACGATTGAAAGAGGAAGGGATTCCAGTTATTTCATCGGATTCCTTATTAGTGCATTATTCGCCAGTTGTTGGATTTATTTTGTCCTATTTAACCTTGTCTGAGCATTCTAAAGAGTCCCTTTATTTATATGAATTGATTTACCAATATGCAGAAATAAAGGGTCAGGTGGTTTCAGCTACTGATTTAACCTTTGTTGAGCAATTAGCAGGTTGTGCTTTTGAAAAGGCAGTGCTTTATTTTCAATCAAAAGATATCCAAGTCCCAGTTTATTCAGATCTATTGCGTTGGGTATATGATCTAGTTTCTGTTTTTGATTTATTGAATGATGTGAGTGGCCAAGAGTATCTTTGGAAGTTCTTAGATGTATTAAATGAATATGTGTTGTTGAAGGACAAATTAGTCGCAGGTTTCTTGCAGCATTTTAATCAAAACCGGAATTCGTATTGCATTTCTAGTTCAAATCAAGAGGATGCGGTTACGATTTCAAGTATTCATAAGTCCAAAGGCTTAGAATATCCGGTGGTGATTCTGCCCTTCGTTAATTGGACTTTTCAGGCGGATTCAGAAAAGATTTGGTATGAAATGGGAGAGGAAGAATCAGCCGATTTACAGTTAAGTGAAACTTCACATTTGAAACACATTTATGGCCGGGTTAATTCATCAGAAATACTTGCTTTTCCTGGTTTAGCCCAGCAAACCCAAAAAGAGAAAGAAGCCATTTTCTTGGATGCAATTAATATGTTATATGTGGCTACAACGCGCCCTAAGCAATCCTTACATCTATTATTAAGCGTTCCTGATCCTGATTTACATTCTAGGACGATTTCAACTTATACGAATTCGGTAGGTCGCCTTGTTTACGATTATGCGCAAGAAAAGTCAGAGTCAGCTGAAATACCAGCCTATTTGCAAACAACAACAGCTTGGAATACTTCTTATTTTGCTTTTTCTAATACTCCTGTTATTCCTTCCTTAGAGCATGCTGACCTACCTAATTTAGAGAAAAACGTACAAATTTCGTTAGGGAATAACGTATCACCAGTATCACGTCGCGTGAATTCTGCCAAAGCTGATTTGTATACTGCGGCTTCTCAAAAGCGTGAAATTGGTAATCAATTACATGATTTATTAGCGCAATTACCTGATATGGAGGCTTGGTCTCATGTAAAGACGAAAACAAACCTAGATGTCTCTTCTTTAGATGCTCTTTTTGAATCAAAAGAGGTTCGTGCTTTTTTTGCTAAAGATATATTAGCCTTTAAGGAAGTGGATTTATTATGTCCAGACGGAAAGATTATTCGTCCGGATCGAGTGAATAAAATAGGAGATGCCTTACAAGTGATTGATTTTAAAACAGGTAAACAAAAACCCGAACACCACGATCAAATTAATCGCTATAAGCAAACTTTAGTGGATATGGGCCATCAAGTGACGAAGGGCGTTTTGATCTATCTAGAAACCAAAGAATTAGTCTATGTGTAAGCGTTTACTATTTTTTGCTTTGTTGGTGGTTTTGTTAGACTCGTGTTCTTTTGTCAAACGGATTTTTCACCGCACGGGTTCGTCTTATTATAGTTCCTCAGAACTGAAGGCTATTATCAAGGAGGCCAAGAAATACAAAGGAGTTCCTTACAAAACGGGAGGAATGGATAAAAGAGGAATGGATTGTTCCGGCCTACTTTTTACGGCCTACTCGTCTAATGATTTTTCGATTCCCCGTGTATCATCGGACCAAGCAAAATTTGGAGAAGATATAAGGTTGAAAGATGTTCAACTAGGGGATTGGGTGTTTTTTGCTACGGGAAAGGTAGGGCTCATTAATCACGTAGGTTTAGTGACCAAAGATCGTCCAGCCATTAGCTTCATTCACGCTAGCACTACGTATGGTGTTCGGGAGGATTTGTTGTACCAAAAGTTTTGGCTAGATCGAATTGTCAAAATTATACGTCCGTATAAAAATTAATATGGTTTTTAGCCATTGATGTTCTATTTTTGCATTTCTTTTCAAAATGCTATGTCTAAAAAAATCGTAATTATTGGTGCTGGTGGGGTGGGAAATGTAGTCGTAAAGAAATGCGCGATGAATCCTGCTTCCTTTTCTGAGATCGTTCTAGCTTCTCGTACTTTATCTAAATGTGATGCCATTGCCGCTGAATGTGCTGAGATCGGTTTACCTACTGCCGTGAAAACACGTCAGGTAGATGCAGATAATGTACCTGAATTAGTGGCTTTGTTCAAAGAAGAAAAGCCATTCTTAGTTATCAATGTGGCCTTGCCTTATCAAGATTTAACGATTATGGATGCTTGCCTTGAAGCGGGTGTTCATTATTTAGATACGGCGAATTACGAGCCTAAAGACGTAGCGAAGTTTGAATATTCATGGCAGTGGGCTTACCAAGATAAGTTTAAGAAAGCCGGATTAATGGCCTTATTAGGCTGTGGTTTTGACCCAGGTGTGACAGGCGTTTATACCGCTTATGCGAACAAGCATTATTTCGATGAGATGCACTACTTAGATATCATCGATTGTAACGCAGGAGATCACGGAAAAGCGTTTGCTACCAACTTTAATCCAGAGATTAATATCCGCGAGATTACGCAAAAAGGTAAATATTGGGAGAATGGCGAATGGATAGAGATCGAACCGATGTCGATTCATAAGCCTATTGATTACCCGAACATTGGTCCTAAAGAATCGTATGTACTTTACCATGAAGAATTAGAGTCTCTAACAAAGAACTTTCCTACCCTTAAGCGTGCGCGTTTCTGGATGACGTTCGGACAAGCTTATTTAACGCACTTAGAAGTACTTCAAAACGTAGGTATGACTTCGATTGCACCGATTAAGTTCAATGGATTGGATATCGTTCCACTAGAGTTTTTAAAGGCTGTTTTACCAGAGCCTGGAACCTTAGGGGAGAATTATTCAGGCCAAACTTCGATTGGTTGCCAAATCAAAGGAATTAAAGACGGCAAGGATGCTACTTATTATGTTTGGAATAATTGCCACCATGCAGATTGTTACCAAGAAGTGCAGGCACAAGGGGTTAGTTATACCACAGGTGTTCCAGCTATGATTGGTGCTTCCTTAATGATTGATGGTTCTTGGTTTGCTCCAGGCGTATTTAACGTGGAAGAATTTAATCCAGATCCATTTATGGAGTTGTTGAATATTCACGGTTTACCTTGGGAAGAACAACACAATATCACTTTACCTCACGAATATTAAGATGTCGTACTATCCTTCGATTCCATCTCCTTGTTATGTATTGGAGGAAAATTTACTTATTGCTAATCTTGAACTGTTAAAGCGGGTTCAAAAAGAAGCAGGCATTGAGATTATTTGTGCGTTAAAAGGATTTTCATTTTACCACGAATTCCCATTAGTTAAGCAGTATTTAGCTGGAGCCACCGCTAGTTCCTTACACGAAGCGCGTTTAGCTTTTGAGGAAATGGGTGTGAGGCCTCATGTTTATTCTCCTGCCTATTTAGAGTCGGAATGGGAAGAGATTGCTTCATATGCGGGTCATATCACGTTTAATTCCCTAAATCAATATCATCAATATAAAGATCGGGCTCACGCTGCAGGTATTTCTTGTGGATTACGTATTAATCCTGAATATGCAGAAGTGGAGACAGATATGTATAATCCCTGTGTGGCTGGTTCACGCTTAGGTATTCGACGCTCTGATTTAGGTGATTTGCCGGCAGGTATTGAAGGATTACATTCTCATACCTTGTGTGAAAATGATTCCTTTGTGTTGGAACGCACATTAAAGGTAATCGAGGAAAAATTTGGCGATTTGTTGCCTAGTTTAAAATGGTTGAATTTAGGCGGTGGCCATTTAATTACCCGAGCTGATTATGACGCGGCGCATTTAATTGGATTATTAAAAGGATTTCGCCAAAAATACCCAAACCTTCAGATTATCCTAGAACCGGGTTCAGCTGTAGGCTGGCAGACAGGTTTTTTAAAATCAACGGTGTTGGATATTGTCGAATCTGCTGGAATAACGGTTGCCATTTTAGATGTTTCTTTCGCGGCCCATATGCCGGATACTTTGGAGATGCCTTATAAACCTCGAATAAGAGGAGCGAATTCAGAACCTGAAACAGGGAAGCCTTCGTATCGTTTTGGCGGTATGACTTGCCTTGCAGGTGATTTCTATGGCGATTATTCGTTCGAAAAAGAATTGCAAATAGGGGATGAAATCATTCTTGAAGATATGATTCACTATACGATGGTGAAAACAACTACCTTTAATGGAGTTAACTTACCTAGTATTGGTAAATTAGATAAGGAGGAGCAATTCCACTTATTGAAAACGTTTGGATACGAGTCCTTCAAAGACCGTTTGTAAGTGTGGAGAAGATCGGTCTCGAACCGACGACCTCTTGCATGCCATGCAAGCGCTCTAGCCAACTGAGCTACATCCCCATTAAAAATTAACTTTTACGCCTACACCACCTTGAATGTGTAGAAAAAATGGATTGGGTAATAATTCAGAATATAAGCCCAGTTCAGCAAAAAAAGACAAATTGGGCGCATCGATGGGAAAATATTCCATTCCAGCAATACCTGCGGCACCTAAACCTCTTTTTGTTTCTGCAAATTGAGATGTAGATGTAAATAAACTCCTAGATACAAATTGAGGACCTGCTCCGTAATAATAATGTAAATCTGAGTTTACTAGGGTAGGACGATGCCATAAATACAAAGCATTTAACGAAAAACCTATATTTCTGAATTCTCCATTTTGATAGGACCTGTTTGTTCCCCATAAACCGCCATAGCTTCCAAAATTGAATTCTACCGCATTTCTACCATTAGGCAAATAGCGTTTAACCATAAATCCACCAGGCTCTCCTACTCTAAAACCCGCCGCCCAATCTTTCATCTGAGCCTTAACCGAAGTAAGGCTACAAAGAAGAATCAAGATAAGAATTAAGCGTTTCAACATATTAGGCTGAATAGAATTGGTTGATTAGATCAACTAATTTATCGTTTTCTTCTGATAACCCAATCGTAATTCGAATAGAATCTTCACATAAAGTGACTGAACTACGGTTTCTAGTAATTAATTTGGACTCAATCAAGTAGTTAAATAACTTATTCGCTCGTATGAAATGCACTAAAATGAAGTTGGCATCCGATGGGTAGATCTGAATGACATCAGGAATGTTTTTTAATGAGTCTACTAGCCGAGCTCGCTCTGCCAAAATTAATTGAACGGATTCATTCTTAAAAGAACTGTTTTTTAAAGCTTTATATACAATCTCCTGAGTTGCCCCTCCAATATTATAAGGTGACTTGATTTTATTCAATAAGCTGATAATGCTTGGATGCGCAAAAGCCATTCCTAAACGTAAGGAAGCTAATCCATAGGCTTTGGAAAGTGTCTGCATCACAATAACCTGCGGATATTTAGCTAATTCTAAAATGAAGCTAGGTTCATCGGAAAAATCAATATAGGCTTCGTCAATGATGATAAAACCTGATTTAAAGGATTCAATTAGCGTATAAATATCCGAACGATATAATTTATTGCCGGTTGGATTATTAGGCGAGCAAAGGAATAATAATCGTGAATTATGATCCACTGTTTGTAATATACCCTCCACATCCAATTGATAATTTTTGGTCAAGCTAACCTTGCGTTGTTCGATATGATTAATCGATGCGCTTACTTCATACATTCCATAGGTAGGAGGGCATAAAATAATATTGTGAACATCAGATTGACATGTCATGCGCATGATCAAATCTATAGCTTCATCTGATCCATTTCCAAGAAATATTTGATCTGTAGCGCAGGATTTAATGTCTGCTAATTGCTCTTTTATGGCTAACTGCAAAGGATCTGGATAACGATTCCAATTTTCAGAAACTCCAGAACCCAGTGGATTTTCATTAGCATCTAAAAACACACCCTCTTTTCCCTTAAATTCATCTCTAGCAGATGAATAAGGTTTCAGGTTCCAAATATGGGGTAATATGAAGTTTTCGAAATTCATATTTAACTTAATCTAATTTTAACGGCATTAGCGTGGGCCTGTAAAGATTCCGCTTCAGCCATGTCAATGATAATTTTACCTAAATCTTCTAAACCTTGCTTAGAGATGGATTGCAAAGTAATTTTCTTCGTAAACGAATCTAAATTAACCCCAGAATAGGCTCTAGCAAAGCCATTCGTAGGTAACGTGTGATTTGTTCCTGAAGCATAATCCCCTGCAGACTCTGGAGTATAATGCCCTAAGAAGATTGATCCCGCATTATTAATGTGGTCAGCGAATACTTCCGCATTATCACAAGCTAAAATTAAATGTTCTGCGGCATACTCGTTTAATAAATAGATGGCCTCAGCTGAAGTATTTACTAAAACAAATTTTGAATTACTTAAGGCTTTTTCAGCCAAATCTTTTCTTGGTAATTCAGCTAATTGGGCTGTTATTTCAACCATAGTTTGCTCTATGATGGCTGATGAGGTACTAATTAAAATCACCTGGGAATCTGATCCGTGTTCTGCTTGCGACAATAAATCGGAGGCAATAAAAGCCGGATTAGCTGTTTGATCAGCATATACAGCTACTTCAGATGGACCTGCAGGCATATCGATGGCCGTTCCTAATCTATTAGCATACATCTTGGCAGCTGTCACATATTGATTTCCTGGGCCAAAGATTTTATACACTGCCGGAATACTCTCCGTACCTAAGCTCAAGGCGGCAACAGCTTGGGAGCCACCTACTTTAGCCATCTTAGTAACACCACATAATTTAGCGGCGTAGAAAATGGCAGGGTGAACGGCAGGAGTACAAAGAACGACTTCTTTGCACTCAGCAATGCGAGCCGGAATAGCTAACATCAAAACCGTTGAAAATAGGGGAGCTGTTCCCCCAGGAATATAAATTCCTACCTTATCAATTCCTGTCGCCTTTTGCCAACAAACTACACCTGGATTAATTTCAATCTTATTCGAAACTAACTTTTGTGCCTCATGAAAAGCATAAATATTAGCATAAGCATGATCGATTGCCTTTTGTAATTCTTGATCTGTTTTTGAGGCTAAATCCTCAATTTCCGCCGCCGTATACAATATATCTGTAATCTCTCTTTTCTCGTAGGTAGCAGTTAATTCACGTAAGGCTTGATCGCCTTTCGATTTAACCTGGCTAAAAACGTCAGAAATCAAGGCATCTAATTGCCCCTGCTCTAAGGCTGGACGCTGACAAATAGCCGCATATTCTGAACGAGAAGGGTAATTGATCTGATTAAACATGATTAAAGAATCATTTTTTCTATTGGTAAAACTAGAATACCCTCTGCACCTGCATCACGCAAATTTTCGATAATATTCCAAAAATCATTCTCTTCAATTACAGAATGCAAGGAGAACCAACCTTTTGTTGCTAATGGCAATACTGAAGGTGATTTCATCCCAGGTAATAAGGCTGTCACTTTTTCAATATTTTGCTCTTGGACGTTTAAGACAACGTATTTCGCATTTTGGCCTCTTTGTACCGAATCAATTCTAAATAATAACTTATCTAATATGGCTTGTTTCTCGGATGATAACGCCTTGTTAGAGATCATCACCGCTTGGCTTTGGAAAACCGTAGCTACTTCTTTTAGACCATTGCTAAGCAATGTTCCTCCAGTAGAAACGATATCGCAAATACCCTCTGCTAAACCAATGCTAGGCGCAATCTCTACGGATCCAGAGATCTCGTGCATATCTGCCTTAACACCGTTCTTTAATAAGAATTGGCTTGTTAAATTGGGATACGAAGTCGCAATACTTTTCCCTTCGAACTGTTTTAAATCGGTATAATTTTCACCACGAGGTATGGCTAAGGATAGACGGCATTTAGAAAAGCCTAATTCTTTCACGATAGCTACTTTGCGCGTATGCTCCATTAAGACATTTAATCCTACAACGCCTAAATCTGCCACGCCATCTTCCACATAACCCGGAATATCATCGTCGCGCAAGAATAAAAACTCAATAGGGAAATTGCTCGAAATCGAACGAAGTTTAGAACCGCCAGACTCAAACTTAATGCCACACTCCTTGAATAGTTTCAACGAGTCATCGCTTAGGCGTCCTGACTTCTGTACGGCAATTCTGATATTGTTTGTGCTCATCGTATTTAATCTAAAAAAAGCAAGCCTCGAGATTATTCGAGGCTTGCAGAATCAATTTTATAAAAACATTTTGATTGGGTCCTCTAGGTATTGTTTCAGGGTTAACAGGAACGCAGCTCCAGTTGCACCATCTACCACGCGATGATCACAAGTCAAAGTTAATTTCATAATGTTAGTAGCATAGAATTGGCCATTCTTTACACCTACCGTTTCTTTAATCCCACCTACAGCTAGAATACAAGATTCCGGTGAGTTAATAATCGATGTAAATTGATCAATTCCAAACATACCTAAGTTAGAAACAGTAAATGTGTTACCTTCCCAATCTTTCGGTTGCAATAATTTACCTTTAGCCTTAGCACCTAGATCTTTAGCCTCAGCAGAGATTTGAGCGATCGATTTTTCTGATGCAAAACGGATAACTGGAACTAATAAACCGTCTTCCACTGCCACAGCCATACCAATGTGTACATGTTTGTTCACACGGATACGATCTTCCATCCAGTAAGAGTTTACTTTCGGGTGTTTTGCAAGAGATAGGGCAGTTGCCTTAATCACCATGTCGTTAAATGAAATCTTCACGGGGAATGTTTCATTCATGCTGACACGTGCTTCCATCGCTTTGTCCATATTGATTTCCATCGTTAGATAGAATTCTGGAGCGCTGAATTTAGATTCTGATAAACGACGCGCGATGGTTTTGCGCATTTGGCTGTTCGGAATATCTTCGAAGCTTTCCACACCGCCTGTGAAGTTAGCGTTTGCTCCGCCTGAATTAGGATTGTACTCTTCTACGTCAGCTTTCGTGATCCGTCCACCTTCTCCCGTTCCCGTGATCCAGTTTAAGTTATATCCTTTTTCTTTCGCCAAAGCACGAGCTAAAGGACTAGCCTTCAATTCTGCACCTGGTTTTGAAGCCGTTTTTTCTTCCACCACTAGAGCCTTAGTAACTACAGGTGCCGGAGCACTCGCAACTGGGGCAGCTACAGGAGCCGGTGCAGGAGAGGATGCTTTCGGAGCTGCCTCTGCATCTAAAATTAATTGATAATTAGCACCAGGCTCACCTACAATGGCAATAATGCCATCTACAATAACACCTTGTCCTTCTTTTGCGCCAATGTATAAAAGAGTACCATCTTCATAGTTCTCTAATTCCATCGTTGCTTTATCTGTCTCTACTTCTGCAATAATATCTCCATTCTTAATGACATCACCTACGGCTTTTAACCATTTAGCGATGACACCCTCGATCATGGTATCACTCATTTTAGGCATACGAACTGCCACTGCTTTCACACCACTTAAATCGATTGATGGAGTTGCAGCCGGTGCTTGCGCTACTGGTGCAGCTGCTGCGGCAATAGGTTCTGTTGCGACAGGAGTAGGGGTAGCAGCTGCTGGTGCAGCTAAAAGAGCTGAATAATCTTCACCTGGTGTACCTACGATAGCGATAATTCCATCAACTGGAACCGCTTCTCCTACTTTTACACCGATATATAATAAAGTACCGTCTTCGTAATTTTCTAATTCCATCGTTGCTTTGTCGGTCTCGACTTCCGCAATAATGTCTCCAGATTTAATAACGTCACCTTCTTTTTTAAGCCAATTAGCGATAACACCTTCTAACATGGTGTCGCTCATCTTAGGCATTCTAATTACTTCAGCCATCTTATTTTGTTTGAAAGTTTAAAATTACGCTTTAAACCCTGTTTTTAAAAATTTTATATAATAATTATTCTGCTTAATCTAGTTTAAGAACCGCCATAAAGGCTTCTTGAGGGATTTCTACATTACCCACTTGGCGCATCCGTTTCTTTCCTTTTTTCTGCTTCTCTAATAATTTACGTTTACGAGAGATGTCCCCACCATAACATTTGGCCAAAACATCCTTTCGCAACGCCTTCACCGTCTCACGCGCAATGATTTTCTGTCCAATAGCAGCCTGAATTGCAATTTCAAATTGTTGTCTTGGAATCAATTCACGTAATTTCTCACACAAACGTTTGCCCCAATCATAAGCTTTATCACGGTGTACAATAGCTGATAAGGCATCCACTTTATCACCATTTAACATGATATCAAGCTTCACCATTTCACCTGGTTCGTAATCTTTGTATTCGTAATCAAGTGAAGCATAACCTCTAGAAATCGTCTTTAAACGGTCAAAGAAATCAAAAACAACCTCTGATAAAGGCATGTCAAACGTTAATTCAACACGATCCGTCGTCAGGTATATTTGGTTGACTAAAATACCCCGTTTATCCATACAAAGACTCATAATCACTCCTGTATACTCAGATTTAGTAATTATTTGTGCCTTAATATAGGGTTCCTCAATGATGTTTATCAAGTTCGGTTCCGGCAAATCAGCTGGAGCAGAAACCCATAATACTTCATCAGCAGTAGTTATCACTTTGAACTTAACGGATGGAACCGTAGTGATTACCGTCATATCGAACTCACGTTCTAGGCGTTCTTGCACAATTTCCATGTGCAACATGCCTAAGAAACCACAACGGAATCCGAATCCTAAGGCAGCCGAAGTTTCTGGTTCCCATACTAATGAAGCATCATTTAACTGAAGCTTCTCCATCGCATCGCGCAAATCTTCAAATTCTGAAGTTTCCACAGGATAGATTCCCGCAAAAACCATCGGTTTTACTTCTTCAAAACCTTGAATAGCTGTTTGGGTAGGATTAGCTACGTGCGTGATGGTATCACCCACTTTAACTTCCTTAGCCTCTTTAATACCTGAAATCAGGTAGCCAACATCACCGGTTTTAATGATTTGTTTTGGTTCTTGTTCTAACCCAAGCGTACCAATTTCATCTGCGTAATATTCTTTACCCGTATTGATGAATTTTACTTTATCTCCTTTTCTGATTTCCCCATTATACACACGGAAAATTACTTCAATCCCACGGTAGGAGTTAAAAGTAGAGTCAAAGATTAAGGCTTGTAATGGAGCTTCTGGCTCACCTTTGGGAGCAGGAATTCTTGCAACTACCGCATCAAGGATATCCTGAATACCGATTCCCTCTTTACCTGAAGCGTGAATAATGTCTTCTTTTTTACAACCAATTAGATCGATGATTTGGTCTGAAACCTCCTCTGGCATCGCACCCGGTAAATCGATTTTATTTAAGACAGGGATAATTTCTAAATCGTGACTGATAGCCAGGTATAAATTAGAAATAGTCTGAGCCTCAATTCCTTGGGATGCATCTACAATTAATAAAGCACCTTCGCATGCCGCAATTGAACGAGATACCTCGTAAGAGAAATCGACGTGACCAGGAGTGTCGATCAAGTTAAATGTATACAACTCCCCATCTTTAGGGTATTGCATTTGAATCGCGTGAGACTTAATGGTAATACCGCGTTCGCGCTCTAAATCCATATCATCAAGCAATTGATTCATCATATCGCGCTTTTGAACGGTATTGGTGAATTCAATTAATCGATCGGCTAGTGTACTTTTACCGTGGTCGATATGGGCAATGATGCAAAAATTACGCAGGTGTTTCATATAGAATTATTTCTCCTTAGGGCTTCCCCTTAAACTAAGCTACAAATATAGCCAAAACAAGGCATTTAACCCGTTTTATTGATTCATTAAATCTTCAATTTCCTCCCAATCCAACGGAATATTTTTCATCAGATTGATATTCGTACCTGATTGAATGACTAAGTTGTTTTCTAATCTAATTCCTAATCCTTCCTCTTGGATATATATACCGGGTTCACAGGTAAGAACCATTCCCTCTTGAAAAGGTTTGTATTTATCCCAAACATCATGCACATCTAACCCTAAATGATGGGCTACTCCGTGCATAAAGTATTTTTTAAACAAAGGACTCGCTGGATTTTGTTTTTCTACATCAGCACGGGAGAATAAACCTAGATCGATTAATTGTCCTTCCATGAAGCGCTCGACCTCTTTTTGGTAATCTACCCAAAACACCCCCGGTTGAATTATTTCAGACGCATAATTCAAAACAGCATGAACCGCTTGATATACTTGCTTTTGACGAGGACTGAAACGGCCATTCACTGGAATCGTACGGGTCATATCTGCATTGTAATTTGCATAGGAGGCTCCTACATCTAATAATAGCATGTCCCCATCTTTGCAAGGAAGTGCATTATCGATGTAGTGAAGTACACATGCATTAGCTCCAGAAGCAATAATGGGCGTGTAGGCAAAGCCTTCAGATCGATTACGCGTGAATTCGTGAATGAATTCCGCCTCGATCTCGTATTCAGTTACACCCGGTTTGGTAAAATTCAAAACGCGTCTAAATCCTTTATCCGTTATATCACAAGCCACTTGCAATGCTTGTAATTCTTCCGGTTCTTTCTGCATCCGCAAATCACTCAAAATAGGAGCTAGGCGACCAATCGTATGATTAGGATACGTATTTCTGATGTTTATACCTAAGCGTGCATTCTGCGTCTGAACCACCGAAGCATTACGCAAATGTTCGTTATCGGTTAAGTAGATATGATTCGCTGAGTATACAAGTGTTTTTAAAAGCGTATCAAAATTAGACGACCATTGGATATTCTTAATCCCTGATGTTTGAGTCGCTTCCTCTTTTGTATACTTATGTCCTTCCCAAATTTCAATCAATTCAGATGTCTCGCGAACAAATGCGATTTCTCTCCATTGTGCTTCCGGAGCATCTGGATACAAAATCAAAAAGCTTTCTTCTTGATCTAAACCAGAGAGGTAAAACAAATCGCTGTTTTGTCTGAATCCCATCGTCCCATCTGCATTTGTGGGCATGATGTCATTTGAACTAACAACGACAATGGATTTTGGCGGCAATTGTGCATACAACTTCGCCCGATTCTTCTTGAATAATTCAGCTGAAAATGGAGTATATCTCATCTTATTTGCGGCAAACGTAAATGATTTCTTCTAATGGCAAGGCCATTCTGTTACTTTCAGGTAATCCCAATTTTTCAATAAGATTCACTGATTCAACTTTAAAGCCAGAATTTTCTAGCTGGGTACCGTAATCACGGCCATAGATGCGTAAATGATCATCCTGTAAGAAATGTATCTCGCGTTCCCTTGGATCAGTGATGCTTGCATCTTC
>CANFWR010000012.1 GCA_947450865.1 Cytophagaceae bacterium | reverse complement strand
CGCCTGAAGGTGAAGATTATGATTCCGTATGGCAAATCGTTTAGTATGACAGGTGATTTTGCCTACTACATGGACAATGTACTAGAGTCTGGTTATTTCCACGAAGAAGGTCAGGATTTGTTTATCGGATCGCTTTGGACATTCTCTGCGGACAAGGGTTTGATTTGTCTAAACAGAACACCCCACAATGAGGAGGAATCTAGTAACGAAGACTTTTCAGATGAAAAGGTAGGTTTTACGATCTCGAAGGACCTGGAAAATTTCAGCTCTATTTCAGGATTGAACACAGAGTCTTCTCAGATAAAAATCACCAGAGGCGATCTTCCTAAGATTACCTACCGTGGAAATCAAACCTTAGAGAGTTCTGCACATGTGGATAATAATGTATTAGTTCTTGATAAAATTCAGCCAGGGATTCAGGTAGAAATTGTGGTACCTGAATTAAAAAAGGTGGAATTAGGGGGCAATGCCAGCACAGAAATCGAAGGTTTTACTTCACCTAAGTTAGATGTGATTTTACGCGGATTTCATTCGCTCACTTTAAAAGGAGGGGGAGAACAATTGAATGCAGGCGTATTTGAATCCGCAGAATTAATTGCTAGCGATTTCGCCGTAGAAAAAGCCTTTGTGTCTTTAGATAAATATGCAAAAATGGAGCTTAATGTCTCCAAAATGGTGCAGGGAAAGAAATTTGAAAGCTCAAAATTTTCGAATAAATCTAGCAATGGGGTGAATTATAAATGGAGTATCGTAAAATAAGGTGCAACCAATTTTGAACCTATTGCATCTAGCAACAAAATAAATTGATATGAAAAAAATCTTGTCTTTATTCGCCGCCTTAGTGGTTGTTTTTAGTTCATTCGCAGATCCTGCAGTGGTGACTAAAAAATTCAAAGTAGCTAATTTCAAATCCATCGAGTTAGGGAGTACTTTCGAGGTCCATGTTCACAAAGGAAATGTCTATGCTGTTTCTGTCACTGGACGGGAGAAAGATATTGAGGAGATAGAAGTGACTTCCTCAGGTGGAAAATTAGCCATCGGATATGAGACTAGTTGGAAATGGAGTTGGAACAATAGCCGTTCAAAAGTAGTCGTTAACATCACCCTGCCTCGACTTGAAAGTGGAGAGTTTACTGGTGCTTGCAAAGTGGATTTACTGGGATTTACGAATGAGGAGGAAATGCGTTTGTTGTTTTCAGGAGCCGCTAAAGGATCAGCTGAAGGCCTTAGAACGGATAAATTGAAGATTGAATTAAGTGGTGCATCTGATTGCAGAATCACTGGGCAATCTGATTACTTGAAGGTAGAAGCCTCAGGTGCGAGTCATTTAAAGGCTTTGGAATTCTTATCACGTAATGTGGATGTGGAAGCTTCTGGTGCAAGTAGTGCCCAAGTACATGTTCAAAAATCTTTGCAAGTGGATGCTTCTGGCGCTTCCCATGTGAAATACAAAGGGAGTCCAATAATCAACAAAGACCTTTCCGGTGCAGCTTCGCTACACCAGGTTAATTAAAAAGTTTTTCACCTGCCTCGATGCGAATCGGGAAGGTGTTTTCCGCGGGAGGAATGGGACAAGCGAAATCTTCGTTGTACGCACAATAGGGATTATAGGCTAGATTAAAGTCCACCCGCAACCGATTGTTTTTTACATTTGTTAGGGGTAAATCTAGAAAACGTCCGCCTCCATAGGTTTCTGTGGGGGCGGTTTTGTCTTTAAACGGGAGGAAGAAATTTCCGTCCTCGTGTTGATATAATACAAGTGAAACGGTAAATCCACCAATCTCCCCTTTGATTGTTCCGAATAAAATCAATTTTTCTGTCGTCCCATCCGTCATTTTTAATTCCACGGTTTTCGCTTTTTCGGCTTTTTCTAAGACGAAGTCTACGATGTAATCTTTGTTAAAAGAGTAGTATTTTAAACCCTTGAAGTTCGCTTTATCTTTAATTGGAGAATCCTCAGAACTAGCAAAGTTTTCATCTTTATCGCGACGAATTTTTAGCACATCAGCTCCCGTTTCTTCCACCGGTTTCGCCGTGGGAATACTAAAATAGGCGAGGATAGCGATGATAGGAATCAGAAAGAGGAACCATTTATTGAATTTCATAGGAATGGGTGTAATTTTGGGTACGTAAAATTAGCAAATAAATCAGATGTTTACAGGTATTGTGGAGGCGATGGGATCGCTAGTAAGGACAGAAGCAAAGGGGACGAATGTGGAATTTTGGTTCACGTGTCCATTCACGCAGGAATTGAAAGTGGATCAATCGCTAGCGCATAATGGGGTATGTCTAACTGTCGTGGAGATTCAAGGGGAGCAATACCGCGTGACCGCGATCGATGAGACCTTGCAGAAGACGAATTTGGGGGATTTGAAACTAGGCCAAAAAGTAAACCTTGAACGTTGCATGGCCGTCAATGCTCGCTTCGATGGACACATAGTACAAGGCCACGTTGATTTAACCGGTGTTTGTACGGAAATCAAAGATCAACAAGGCAGTTGGGAATACCGTTTCTCTTATCCTATAACGAGCGGACATGTCACGGTCGAAAAAGGCTCCATTTGCGTAAATGGTACTAGTCTAACGGTGGTAGATTCGCAGGATGATTCTTTTACCGTTTGCATCATTCCGTATACTTACGAACACACCGTTTTTCATCAACTAAGCATAGGGGATCGGGTGAACTTAGAATTCGATATTCTAGGAAAGTATATTAAGAAATTAATGCAGCGATAGCCTTATTGACTTTTTCAAAGCCAAAACGCTTCCATGCGATTTCTTTTTGGTCTTGAATTTCTGCCAAACCTAAATTACCAATACTGCCTAAATGGGAGTGATTGATTTCGCGTGTACTGCCATCGAAAGCGCCGTCCTCGATCTTTTTACCTACGATTTGGTAAGCTTCTCTGAAGGGAACACCTTGCACGACTAATTTATTCACCTCTTCTACCGAGAACAATAAATCGTATTTCGAGTCTACTAAGAGGTCTTTCTTCACTTTCATATGGCTCACCATATAATGTGTAATTTCTAATCCATCCAAAATTTCTTCAATCGCCGGCATCAACAATTCCTTCGTTAATTGGAATTCGCGGTGGTATCCTGAAGGTAAATTGCTCGTTAATAGTTGCAATTGATTCGGTAATGCCTTCAATTTGTTGGCTTTTCCACGCAATAATTCCGCGACGTCCGGGTTCTTTTTATGTGGCATGATGGAGCTTCCCGTCGTTAACGAGCTAGGGAGTTCGATGAAACCGAAGTTTTGGGAATTGTACAAGCAAACATCCATCGCTAATTTGCTTAACGTCGTAGCGATCTGAGCGATGGCTGTTAAGACAAATAATTCGGTCTTTCCACGCGATAATTGCGCATTCACGACGTTTACGTGGGGCGATTCGAAGCCTAATAATTCCGTAGTGTATTTTCTGTCCAAAGGAAACGACGACCCATATCCTGCGCCAGAACCCAGCGGGTTCTTGTTGGCTAGACGGAAAGCCGCTTCTAGTAACTCAATATCTTCTACTAGGCTTTCTGCATATGCTCCAAACCAAAGTCCGAAAGACGAAGGCATCGCAATCTGCAAGTGCGTGTAGCCGGGTAGTAAATCGTTTTTATGCGCTTCGCTTTTGGCGATCAATAAGTCAAATAAACGCTCCACCGCGTCAGCGATGTGCTGGATTTCAGCCCGCATAAACAATTTTAAATCCACTAAAACTTGGTCGTTTCTAGAACGGCCCGCATGGATTTTCTTGCCTTGATCGCCTAATTTCTGCGTTAATAAGTATTCGATTTGGGAATGCACATCTTCCATTCCGTCTTCGATAGTGAAATCGCCGGCTTCGATTTGGGCATAAATAGCTTTCAATTCAGCGCACAAAGGGCCTAATTCGTCCGCGCCTAGCAAACCTACTTTCTCTAACATCGTGATGTGAGCCAGGGAACCCAGCACATCATAGCGCGCTAATTGCAAGTCGTACACGGGGTCGTTCCCAATCGTGAATTTCTCGATTTTAGCGTCTGTCGTCTGATTTTCTTTTTGCCAAAGTTTTGCCACAATCTTAAATGCTTAGGGTGGTAAGTAGATTTTGATAGGTTTGGATGCCTTGTTTCAGTTCATCCAAGAAAATAAATTCGTCTGCCGTATGCGATCTGCCGGAGTGTCCGGGACCGATTTTGACAGAGGGTATCGTTAATAAAGCTTGATCGGAAAGGGTAGGAGAACCGAACAAAGAGATCCCTAAACCTTTTGCCGCTTGCACTAGCGGATGCGTTTCCTCCATTCTGCTGGAGTTTAAACGCATCGATCTAGGAGTTAATTCGGCCTGAACGATGGTTTTTAATGCTTCCAAAACTTCCTCCAGTGAATAACATTCATTCACCCGGCAATCAATCACGTAATCACAGGTATCAGGAACCACGTTATGTTGTTTCCCCGCGTTGATGACGGTAACCGTCGTTTTTACCGGTCCTAATAAGTCCGAAACCTTCTCGAATGAATGGTTTTGAATGTTTTTGATATCCTCCAAAGCCAAATATATCGCATTCACCCCCTCATTTCTCGCCGCATGCCCTGCAATTCCTTTTACTTTCGCATCAACTACCATCAGGCCTTTTTCAGCAATCGCCATCGCGCAATCCGTGGGTTCGCCCACGATCGCAAAATCGATTTGAGGTAAATCGCCAGAATGTAAAAGTGCTTCTATGCCACCCGTTCCCGAAATCTCCTCCTCCGCGGTAGCCGCTAATAAAAGGTTGAAGCTCAGGTTTTCGACAGTGTAAAAAGAAACGAAAGTCGCAATCAAACAAACCAAACTCGCGCCTGCATCATTCGAACCTAAACCGATCAGTTTCCCTTCTTGCTCTGTCGCTTGGAAGGGATCAAAAGTCCAAGACGCATTTGCTTTCACCGTATCGTGGTGGGAATTCAGTAGAATCGTGGGCTTAGACGCATCAAAATGCTTATTACTCGCCCACACATTATTGCCTAAACGATTCGCCGGAATGCCTTGCGCAGTGAAAAAGTCCACCAAAATCTGCGCCGTCCCATGCTCCTCCTTACTCATAGAAGGGCAGGCTATTAGCTGGGCTAATAGGTCTTTCGCTGCTAGAAATTGACTTTCCTGGTACATGTTAGGCACTAATTTTTGTTCCTATTTCGGTTTTCTGCACGTTATCTGCGTGGCATAATCGCACCACGGAAACGCCGGCTGAAATTGCCTTGAGCGCATTCTCTAATTTCGGGATCATCCCCGCAGAGACGATTCCTTTTTCTTTTAAGTCTATAAATGAGGCTGGATTGATGGAGCTAATGACTGAATCATCGTCAGAAGGATCCATTAATACGCCTTTCTTTTCAAAGCAATACGTTAACGTAACGTCGTATGTCGAGCTGAGGGCTATGGCCAAAGCCTGTGCCATCGTATCCGCATTCGTATTCAATAGTTGACCTGCTGTATCCGCTGTAATGGGTGCAAAAACGGGAGAAAACCCAGCCTGTACTAATCCAGCAAGCGATTCTGCATTAACCGAAACTATATCACCTACAAAACCATAATCGATAGGCGTTGAGGATCTCTTTTTAGATAGTACGATTCTTCCATCGGGTCCCGTAAGGCCTAAAGCATTACAGGAAAGACCTTGTAATTCAGCCACAATCGTTTTATTGATCCAACCCGCATACACCATCGTTACAATACGAAGGGTTTCCTCGTCTGTCACGCGTCTGCCCTCGATCAGTTGACTCTCGATGCCCATCGATGCCGCCATTTGAGTGGCAATCTTGCCACCTCCATGAACAAGCAATTTGGGGCCATTTAATGACGTAAAGTCCTGCAAAAAGCTAGCTAGGGCAGAAGGATTGTCGATGACATTTCCGCCTATTTTAACTACTTGAAGGGTCGGCTTGGCTGACATAGTATTAGAATAAATACGGGCTTTCCGTTCTCATAATGGTTAGAATCATCTCTTTTAATACTGCCTGCGCCGCCCAAACCCGGTTACCCGCTTGTTGAATGACAATCGAATTAGGGGAATCAATGACTTCGTCAGCGACCACTAAATTCCGTCTTACCGGAAGGCAGTGCATGAATTTCGCATTGTTTGTTAGGCTCATTTTTGCGGCATCCACCATCCAAGCCGGATCGGAAGAAAGTATTTTTCCGTAGTCTTGGTAGGATGACCAGTTTTTGGCATAAATAAAATCAGCACCCTCATACGCCTCTTTAGGATCGTAACAAATCTTCGCATTACCCGCGAATTCAGGAGCTAATTCATAGCCTTTCGGGTGAGCAATGGTGAAATCTACGTCTGCGTGATTCATCCATTCCGAGAAAGAATTAGGCACACATTGCGGCAAAGCCTTTACGTGCGGAGCCCAAGTTAATACCACTTTAGGGCGCTCTACGGTCTTGAACTCGTTTATCGTAATTAAATCCGTTAAGGACTGCAAAGGATGGCGCGTCGCAGACTCCAAACTGATGAACGGACGTCCGGTATATTTCAAGAACTGGTTTAATACCTGTTCGCTATAATCTAACTCTCTATCTACTAAACCAGGGAAACTACGAACTCCAACGATATCGCAATAGGAGCCTACAACAGCAGCTGCTTCTGAAATGTGTTCTGCCTTGTCGCCATTCATAATAACGCCTTCGTTCATTTCCAATTGCCATGAATCAGCTCCCACATTCATGATCATTACCTCCATACCGAGGTTTTGAGCTGCTTTTTGGGTGGAAAGGCGCGTGCGAAGGCTAGCATTGAAGAATAATAAACCGAGCGTACGGTTTTTCCCAATATGCTTATCCGCATAGGGGGTCTTCTTCATCAACAAAGCCTCATTGACTAAGTTTTGAATATTATAAGCGTCTTTAACCGAAGTGAAATTTTGCATGCTTTTAGCTGTCTAACATTGGCAATTCAGTAAAATTACTGAAAAAGATCAGTAACGAAGGCGTTCCCAGGTGAAAACTTGCATCGGGTTTTCGAGTGCTAGTGTTTTCTCTCCCGTTTTTTGGAAGTGGTTTTTCTCCAAAACCCGTTGCGAACCTATATTATCCACCGGCGTTTCTGCGCGTATGATCCGCAAACCGGTGTCTTGAAACCCCCACTCGCTTAAAGCTTGCACCGCTTCTGTGGCAATTCCTTGTCCTCTGAATTTCTGGTCCAATGCATAACCTATTTCTGTCGTGCCATCATTATCGGGTAATCCTGAAAAACCGATTCCCCCCACAGAGCAGGACGAGGCCGTCAGGATTATTTCCCAATTTGTGTACCAATAGTAGTCCAAGGGGAATTTAGCTGTCTGAGGAATCCAATAATCGCTCAACGCTAGCTGGGTTTCTCGCTCATAAAACAATTCTAAATTCCAAGTGTTAGGTAGAAGTTCTAGCATTTTTTCTAGATCTTTGCGCCCCGATTGACGCCAAACAAGCAAATGCTCAAGCTTCAATGGGATTAAAGTAAGATGCGGTGTATGGAGTTGAATCATAATATTGGACTACAAATTACCCATTTTGGTCGCAAAAAAGAAGGCCTTTAAATAGAATGTACAAATTTTGCATTCGTTAAATAAGATGTTTAAACAACAAACAATGAAAAAATTAATTACACTATTTGCACTGATGAGCTTGTCATTAACGGCTATCTCTCAAGTCCCAGGCGGATTTGGAGGTTTCGGTGCAGCGCCTAAGAAAGAAACAGTGATTCCGGGTACAGCGCAAGCAGCGCCTAAAGGAAGTGCAAAAATTATCGGATTCTTGTTGGATTCGACGGATTCAAAGCCAGTGGAATTCGCTACTTTGGCCTTAATCAATACCAAAACAAATAAGGCAGTTGACGGAACTGTTGCTGACGGCGTAGGTAAATTTACCTTGAACAAAGTCGCAGTAGGATCGTATAAAATTGTTGTTTCTTTTATTGGTTACGAAAGCAAAACAGTTTTGGTGACAGTTACTGAAAAGAATGATGATCACGATCTCGGTGTTATCAAAATGCAACAAAGTTCTAAGATGCTTTCTGAGGTGACTGTGGAAGGACAACGTGCTTTGATTGAAGAACGCGTAGATCGCACGGTATACAACGCAGAAAAAGATGCGTCTAACAGAGGGGGCGATGCAACAGATGTCTTGAAAAAAGTTCCGATGCTTTCAGTGGATTTAGATGGGAATCCCTCCCTTCGTGGTTCTACGAACGTGAAGGTATTGATTAACAATAAGCCGTCTACGATCATGGCTTCCAGTATTACAGATGCCTTGAAGCAAATTCCTGCGGATATGATCAAAACGGTGGAAGTTATTACATCTCCATCCGCAAAATACGACGCAGAAGGTTCAGCGGGTATCATCAATATTGTGACTAAGAAAAATACCTTACAAGGTTTGACGCTTTCGTTTGACTCTTCTGTGGGTGCGCGAGGTTCGAATTTAGCGTTAAACGGTAACTTTAGAAATAAGAATTGGGGATTGTCTTTGGGCGGTTTTGGTCGTTCAGAATACAATGTAAATGGTAAGTTTGAAAGTACACAGATCACGACTAATAATGGTTTACAGACAACTAACCTTCAGACGGCAGAAACTCGTCGCCAAGGTTTGTTTGGAAACTACCAATTAGGTTTTGATTGGGATATCAATAAATACAATTCGATTACATCGAACGTGCGTTTTGGTGTTCGTAATGGAAACAATTGGCAAGATGGATTACAACAGATTCGTAACAACGTTGTTTCTTCACTTCGCAACACGAACTCATTGGATGAATCTGCTAATGTAGATTTGAACGTGGATTATACGCATACATTTGAAAAACCTCAAAAGGAATTCTCCATCTTATCGATGTATAGCCGCAATAATCGGACGAATGATTTTTATAATTTGATCATGAATCCTAATTCTACAATGAGTGATGTGATGAGTTCTATTAAGAATGATAATACTTCATACAATGAGGAGGCTACCTTCCAAATGGATTACCAAACCCCTATCTCGAAAAATCAATTATTTGAATTTGGGGGTAAAGGAATTTTACGAAACGTAACCTCAGATTATAAATCGTATACGGCAGGTTCAAATGGTATTTATGCACCAGCTAATACCGCTACTTTACCTACTAACGTGTTTGATTACAATCAAAACATTTGGGGAACGTATGGATCATACACGTTGACGACTAAAAACAAATGGAGTATCAAGGCGGGAGCTCGATATGAGCACACAGATATCACGGCTAGTTTCTTGAAAAAAGAAGGTCAAAACACCGTGATTCCTCCTTATGGTGTTTTAGTTCCTAGTTTCAATATGTCAAAGACTTTCAAATCAGGCACCTGGAGATTCTCTTATAACCGTCGTATTCAACGTCCAGGCATTGAAAACCTAAACCCTAACGTGAATGCTACGAACCCATTAAATATATCGATGGGTAATCCTAATTTGTCACCTGAATACACAAACAACTACGAAATATCTTACAGTAAATTCGTAAAACAGACCTATATCTCTACTGCATTATTTGTTCGTAATACGACAGGTTCTATCAACCGTATTCGAGAAGTAAAAGGCGATACGGTGAAAACGACTTCTCGTAACATTGGTAATGAGGATGCGTATGGTATGAACATTAATATCAATATGAACTTATCCAACAAGTTGATGATTGGTGGAGGTGGAGACTTTTCTTATATGGTTTTAGCGAATAATGTGCCTGACCCTCTATTAAGTGCAAAGAATGAAGGTTTGCAATCCAACTTCCGCATTTTTGGTAATTACAACATGGGAAATGGTTGGGGAGCACAAGTATTTTCCTTCTATCGCGTGAATCAAATTCAATTACAAGGTTCTCAAGGTGGTTTTGGTATGTATAGCTTGAGTTTTAAGAAAGATTTCAAGAACAAAAAGGGAAGCATTGGTTTTGGTGCAGAGAACTTCTTAACTCCACAAGGATTTGTCATGCGTAACGAAACGAAGACTGCTTCTATCTACCAGTTGAGTGAGACGACAATGCGTAATATGAATTTTAAGATCAACTTGTCTTACCGTATTGGTAAAATGAGCTTTGGTCCTACGAAGAAAAAGAAATCAGTTAATAACGACGATACGAAAGGCGAAGGCGATGCAGCTCCTGCACAACCAATGCAACAACCGATGGGTATGCCAGGTATGCGTATGGGTGGCGGCGGAGGCGGAGGCGGCTATGGCGGAGGCGGTGGTGGACCTCGTTAATAGGTTTTTAGAAAGGAAGGGAATCAGAAATGGTTCCCTTTTTTTATTTATTGCGCTCTATCGTGTAGCTAATCAGATCGCCTAGCGAGTTGCGGTAATCTGAAACAGGGAAGGAAGCTAAGATGGCTCTTGCTTCTTCGGCTACCTCATTCATCTTAAGATTAGCGTAGGCCAAACCTCCCGTAGATTTAACGAAATCGATGACCTCGCGTACTTTATTGGAATCCTCTGACTCTTTTTTGATCAACTGAATGATGTGCTTTTTCGTCGAGTTGTCGGTGTTTTGTAGGGCATAGATTAAAGGCAAGGTCATCTTTTTCTCTTTGATGTCTATTCCCAAAGGTTTCCCTATTTCCGCATCCCCGTAATCAAACAAGTCATCCTTGATTTGGAAGGCAATACCCACTTTCTCCCCGAATAAACGCGCCTTCTCTACCATCTCCGCATCAGCGCCAGCTGATTGAAATCCGACTGCGCAACATGCTGCGATTAGGGTTGCTGTTTTCTTGGTAATAATATCAAAATAGACGTCTTCAGTTATGTCTAGTTTTCGCGCTTTCTCAATCTGTAATAATTCCCCCTCGGACATTTCCCGAACAGCGGTGGAAACCGATTTTAATAGATCGAAATCTTCGTTTTCAACTGAGAGTAATAAACCTTTGGAAAGTAAATAATCACCCACTAAAACGGCGATTTTGTTCTTCCAAATGGCGTTAATGGAAAAGAATCCTCTTCTGTAATTCGAGTCATCCACGACGTCATCGTGAACTAGTGTCGCAGTGTGCAATAATTCGATGAGTGCTGCACCCCTGAATGTTTTCTCCGTAATTTCTCCCATGCAGCCTGCCGTTAAAAAAACGAACATGGGACGCATCTGTTTTCCCTTTCTTTGGACAATATAATGCATGATGGTGTCGAGCAACATCACTTTTGTCTTCATGAAAGTTTTGAACTTCCCTTCGAATGCCTTCATCGAATCATCGATGGGAGCTTGAATGGAAGAAATAGAGTAGGACATGCGGATTGTTTGAATCAGTAAATTGCGTAAATTTAATCAGAATTGTGGATATAAAGGTATTATGAGTCAGATTTTAGTCTTAGCAGGTGGTTCGGTAAAAGGCGCGTTTCAAGCGGGCGTTATCAAGTCGCTTTTTGAGAAGGGCTACCAGCCAGATGCTATTTATGGTGTTTCGGCAGGGAGTCTAAATGCGGCTTATTTAGTGAACCAGTTTGGGCAGCAAGCAAATGCAGGTTTGCCTATTTCCTTTCCGCAGGCGGCTCAAGATTTATGGGATCTTTGGGAGCATAGAATAACTCATCCTGAATGCTTATCGAAGCCATTCAACATTTTCCAGCTGGGATGGACGGCATTGACTAAAAAATTTAAAGGATTGGTGGATACGAGTCCTTTGCGAGATCTTTTATCTGATGTATTACAGGATCGTAATTTACACGCTAGTCCAGTAGGCTTAAAAGTAGGTGCGGTGAATATTATGGAGGGGGCTATGCATTATGTGGACCCTAGTTTTGAAAATTTCCAAGATTATCTATTGGCATCGTCTGCCGTACCCATTTTAATGCCTGTGGTGAAGATTGAAGGCGAGAAGCGAAAATCCTACCTAGACGGAGGTTTGCGGGACGTGGCACCCCTACAAAAGGCCATTCAAGATGGTGCGACGGAGGTAGTGGTTATCGCTTGTCATACCGAAATGATCGAGGGGGGTGATTTTGACTCAGGTGATTTATTGGCCTTAGTCGACAGGGTAATGGATATCGCGGTCAATGAAATCTTGAACGCCGATTTGAAAATGTCTCGTTCCGAAGTTAAATTGACCATTATTCGCCCTTTGCAGCCTTTGAGTATCGACATTCAGCGTTTTACGAAAATGGATATTCGACGGATGTTAGAAACGGGATATGCACAGGGAATGAGTGAATAAAAAAAGCCTCGAATTTCGAGGCTTTCTATTTATACGGACATGATGTCTTTTTCCTTTTCGATGAAGACCTGATCGATCTTCGCAATATAGCCATCTGTTATCTTTTGGATTTTATCCTCTGCGTCTTTGATTGCATCTTCTGAAACGCCATCACCTTTTAATTTCTTGATGCTGTTGTTTCCATCTTGACGTGCATTACGGATATTAATCTTAGCCACTTCGATTTCTTGTTTCACACGCTTGACTAAATCACGGCGACGCTCTTCCGTCAATGGAGGGATAGATAAACGAATGATTTCGCCATCGTTCATGGGATTTAAACCCAAGCTAGAATTACGAATCGATTTTTCGATTTCAGCAAAAATTCCCTTTTCAAAAGGCTTGATCGCAATCGTGCGGGCATCTGGAGTGGTCACAGAAGCAGCCCCCGAGATAGGCGTTTGCATGCCATAATAATCGATGGTTAAGCCATCTAACATAGATGTATGTGCTTTTCCTGCTCTAATCTTAGATAATTCAATGTTTAAGTGCTTGATCGCACCGTCCATGGTTTCGACTGCTGCGTCAATATAGAATTCGATTTCTTCCATTTTATCAATTAACTAATTAATGTTCCAACATCCTCACCCGATACTAAGGCGGCTAAATTCCCTTCTTTATTCATATCGAATACGATGATGGGAACGTTATTTTCTTGGCATAAAGTAAATGCCGTGGTATCCATAATTTTTAATCCTTTAGAGATGGCTTCCGTGAAACTCAAGTTTGTATAGCGAGTTGCAGAGGCATCTTTTTCTGGATCAGCGGTGTAAACACCATCTACACGCGTTCCTTTTAAAACGACATCTGCTTCGATTTCAATCGCACGAAGGGAAGCAGTAGAATCTGTAGTGAAATACGGGTTACCAGTTCCTGCTCCGAAGATAACAATACGACCTTTTTCTAAGTGACGCATCGCACGACGGCGAATGAATGGTTCGCAAACCGCTTCTACTTTAATGGCTGTCATCATGCGCGTGTACAATCCTTGTTTTTCCAAAGAAGCTTGTACTGCCATCCCGTTAATGACGGTCGCTAACATACCCATATAATCGCCTTGCACACGGTCAATGCCGGCTTTTGCAGCACTTGCACCGCGGAAGATGTTTCCGCCACCAATAACGATCGCTACTTCAACGCCTAAATCATGCACTTTTTTAATTTCAGCGGCATATTGACCAAGAATGTTTGGGTCAATTACCTCTCCATCAGTCGAAAGAGATTCGCCTGAAAGTTTTAATAAAATGCGTTTGTATTTAGGTTCTTTCATGAGGAGCTCGTTTATGTCGATTTTGTGCGATGCAAATTTAGGAAAAATATAGGTCTAGGCAAGGCTTTCGTCCTTGGCTTTAGGTAATTTATACCAAGGTAAATACGGATGCGCGTGGTGTTCAAAATGATAGCCAAAAAAGTAGCAAGAAATAAAAGACCAAATATGGTTTTTGCGTTGGCTTCTCGATTGTTGTTTGTTATCTACGGCATGTTCCCCCCGGTGAGGAAGGAAGGTCCCAAAGATAAATAATTGCAGTGTACTTAGAATAGCAGGCACTTCCCAAAATAAGATCAAATTCCACATGGGAAACCAGATCTTTAGCACATTATAGGTGATCGCCATGGCCAGTACCTGTTTCCAAGTCACATATTGCCAAATGAATTTGAACCACCAGAGTAGAAAAGGGCCCTGGTGCACATCTGGGTCAGATTCCGTATTGACATGGGCGTGATGCAAATGATGTTTGGCACGTAAAGTACTATAATCGTTAAAGGCAAATAAGATGGTGCAGAATCGTCCGATGGCGTGATTTAGGCGAGGATTCTCCGCATAGACCACTCCGTGAATGGCATCGTGAGAAGTGATGAATAAGCCGGTGTATAGGTGAGTTTGAATCAAAACCGCGACATAAATCCAGGGATTTGACCAGCTGAAATCAGCGTCTATCCAATAGGCTAAATTAGCGCTCCACAGAGTTATCAAGAGCACCGCCCAAAAAATTCCCTGAAATTTACTTACTTTGTTCATCTGAAATGAGCCGGTTATGTCTGGCATCTATATGACCTCAAAACTATGAAAATTGTTCCAGCATTGTTGCTTTTTATTTTGTCTTTTGCTTTTTCAGCTGGCGCGCAAACCGTTTCATCGCAAGCTACCTATTGCAATCCCATGAACCTGGATTATGGATTTACACCCATTCCTAATTTCTCGGAACAAGGTCGCCACCGGGCTACCGCTGACCCGGTGATTTCGTATTTTAAAGACAAATATTATTTGTTTTCGACGAACCAATGGGGCTATTGGTGGAGCAAGGATATGCTGAAATGGAATTTTGTATCCCGCCGTTTCTTGCAACCCTACCATAAGGTTTACGATGAATTGTGTGCTCCTGCGACGATTACGTTAGGCGACAGTTTGTTAGTGATTGGTTCCACGTATGCGAAGGATTTTACGCTTTGGTATTCCCAAAAACCGGAAACGGATACCTGGAAAGAGGCTGTTCATGCCTTTTCAGCTGGTGCCTGGGATCCCGCTTTCTTTTTAGATGACGATAATCGACTGTATTTATACCACGGTTCCAGTAATTTTTATCCTATGTACGGGCAGGAATTGGATCGCAAGACTTTGCAGCCCATCGGGGAGCGTAAAGACTTGATTAAATTAAATGATGAATTACATGGCTGGGAGCGTTTTGGGGAATACCAGGACAATACCTTCTTGAAGCCCTTTATGGAGGGAGCTTGGATGAATAAATACAAGGGGAAATATTATTTACAATATGGGGCTCCGGGAACGGAATTCTCGGCTTATGGTGATGGGGTTTACACGTCGGATCATCCGATGGGGCCATTTACCTACCAAGCGCACAATCCGTTTTCGTTTAAGCCGGGTGGATTTACGCGTGGTGCGGGACATGGGGCCACTTTTGAGGGGCAATATGGCAATTGGTGGCATGTTTCTACGATTACCATTGCGGTGAAGAATAGTTTTGAGCGTCGTCTGGGACTTTGGCCTACGTATTTTGATCAAGATGGTATTATGTATACAAATACGGCCTATGGGGATTATCCCTACTACATGCCTACAAAAAAAGTAGACGTGCCGTCTGAATTATTTACCGGATGGATGCTGTTGAATTACAATAAACCGGTGAGAGTCTCTTCGAGTTTGCCGGGTTATTCTGCGAATTTTGCCGTTGATGAGCAGATGAAAACCTATTGGTCTGCAGCCTCTTCGAAGAAAGGGGAGTGGATTGAGACCGATTTAGGGGAGGTTTCTACGCTAAAAGCGTTGCAATTGAATTATGCGGATCAGGATGTCGATACGAGTTTCCTAGGCAAGATGAATGGTATTTACCACCAGTATCAGGTTTTAGGAAGTAAGGATGGTCAGAAATGGGAGTTGATTATCGATAAGTCTAAAAACAAAACAGACATTCCTCACGATTATGTTGAACTGAAAAAGCCAGTGGAGGTTCGTTACATAAAACTGGTGAATCACCATATGGCGGCGGGAAAATTTGCCATTTCGGGGATTCGCGCCTTCGGTTTTGGTCATGGCCAAAAGCCGGGTGTCATTAAGGATCTATTGGTTTTGAGCGGCGAACACGATTCGCGCAGTGCCTGGTTGAAGTGGGGACATAAGCCGAATGCGACGGGTTATGTAATTTATTCCGGAATTTCGCCAGATAAAATGTATACCTCGGTGCAGGTTTTTGGGGCAAATGAATATTATTTCAAATCAATGGACCGCGGCAAAACCTATTATTTCCAAATAGAAGCCTTCAATGAGAATGGCATAGGGGAACGCGGGCCTATCATTGAATCAAAATCAAGTGAATCAAAATCAAGCCTTTGATCGGTTGATTTCGTAAACGCCGATTAACAAGACGATCATTGCAACCACTTGCGAAAGGTATACTTGTTCTCCATCGAATACGCCCCAACCTACGGCTACAATCGGAATGATGTAGGTCACAGAACTGGCCACAATCGCGTTCGTCCATTTGATGAGTTGGTTGAATAACACCATGGCAATCGCAGAGCCGAAAACGCCTAAAGAGCAAGCCGCTAAAAACGGCCACCATTCGATCGCTTGAGAAAAGAATCCAGTGGAGGCTAAAAGGATCAATGAAAGCGGTCCAATCGCCATAAAGATGCCCGCAGTTGACGTGAAGGGGTTTAATCCGGATAATTTGGTCTTCACGATATGTAAGTTAAAGCCGTACAAGAAAGTGGCTAACACCACCCAAAGTGCATGGTAATTAAAATCAATATTGAATCCTTCGCCACCTACAATCAATCCGAAACATCCGGCGATTCCTAGAACGATACCGAGCATTTGCCGCCATTGAAAACCCTGTTTAAACAAAAGTATTCCCACGATCAAGGTAAACAAGGGAGTAAAGGCGTTTAACATGCCTGATAAAGCCGATGTCAAGTGCTTTCCGGCAATAGAAAACAGAATAGCAGGGATTAAATTTCCGGTTAAACCGGCTAATAAAAAGCTTTTCCAGTGCTCTTTTTTCACCTCATGTCTTTGTTTCAAAAATACAGGAATGAAGAAGATAAACGCCGCAAAAATCCGCAAAGCACCTACTTGTGGAGAACTGTAATAGACTAAACTTTTCTTCACTAAAATAAAGGAGCTACCCCAGATTAAAGAAAGGGCCGTAAAGGCCAAAATAACGAGTAATACGGGGGATTTTTGTTTGTTCTCCATTAGGCGTGTAAGGGTTCTCCAGCGTAATGCGCTGCGATTTCGTTTAGAATTCCTTTGATCTCTTCGAAATCATAAGTAGTAACTAAACGGGTTCTAAAAGGTTTGAAATGGTCCATTCCACGGAAATAATTCGCGTAATGACGGCGCATTTCGACGATGCCCCCGTGATTTCCTTTCCAGCGAATCGAAAAGTCGAGGTGATCGAGGCAAACTTGTAGGCGTTGTTGTAGGGTAGGAGGGGCCAAATGTTCCCCTGTGGCTAAATAATGTTTAATCTCATTGAAAATCCACGGATAGCCGATGGACGCACGGCCAATCATGATGCCATCCACTTCGTAGCGATCGCGGTATTCTTTGGCCTTCTCAGGCGAATCGATATCACCATTTCCGAAAATAGGAATCTTGATCCGCGGATTATTTTTCACTTTCGAGATCAATTCCCAATCAGCCGCGCCTTTGTACATTTGTACACGCGTTCTGCCGTGAATAGTCAAGGCTTGAATCCCGATGTCCTGAAGTCTTTCGGCTACATCTTCGATGTTTTTCGTAGAATCATCCCAGCCCAAGCGGGTTTTGACAGTCACCGGAAGATGGGTGGCATCGACTACAGCTTTGGTCATCGCCACCATTTTAGGAATATCTTGTAATAAAGCAGCCCCAGCACCTTTGCAGGCCACTTGTTTCACCGGGCAACCGTAATTAATGTCAATTAAATCTGGCCCTGCTTTCGTAGCAATCTCGGTACAGGACGCCATCGTTTCGATAGAACTACCAAAAAGTTGAATCCCAATGGGGCGTTCATATTCAAAAATATCGAGCTTTTGAACGCTTTTTGCCGCATCCCGAATCAGACCTTCGGAGGAAATAAATTCAGTATACATCAAATCAGCACCATTTGCCTTGCACACCGCACGGAAAGGCGGATCTGAGACGTCCTCCATAGGGGCCAAAAGCAATGGGAATGAGCCTAGCTCGATGTTACCTATCTTTACCATTCTGATTAAAAATTCCGTAAATTTACGAGCATTATGGTAGATAACAATTTTCAGGGCCCCGAACGTTACCTCGGTTTGCTGTCTAAGATTCTAATTTTATTCGGATTTTTCCTTTTAGGAGGCTTCATTGGTCAATTTATTGGTCTTTTATCCGTGGTTTTAATTGTGGGATTTCCTACGCAGGATGTAAATCAATTCCAAAAATCGGTTTTGGATTTTATGGCTCACCCCCAAAACTACGAGGGAGCCTTCCGCGCAATGATGGCTTTGCAGTGGTTTTCGGCTTTATTTACTTTCGTAGCTAGCTCCTGGGCCTTTTTGCGTTGGTCTGAAAAGCGTGATCTAAACTCCCTTTCTTCGGGACCGACCCCAGATTACCGAATCTTTTTATGGTCAATCATCACCATTTTAGTGGGTATGCCGCTTCTAGAATACATTATCCAATTGAATGAATCGTTGGTTTTGCCCGCTGGATTTGAAGATACGGAGAAATGGATGCGGGCCTCGGAAACGCAATTAGCCGAACTGACAAAATTTTTAATTGATTTCCACAGTCCAATGGACTTTGCCATTGGCTTAGCGGTCATCGCTGGATTAGCGGCTCTAGGGGAGGAATTGTTCTTCAGAGGTGTTTTGCAATCGCTTTTTGAACGTTATACAGGTAATCACCATGTGGCAATTTGGGTATCTGCGGGTATTTTCAGCTTTATCCACTTTCAATTTTTTGGCTTCTTTCCGCGCTTATTTTTAGGCGCCTTTTTTGGGTACTTGTATGTGTGGAATCGTAATATTTGGATTCCGATTGTGGCCCATTTATTCAATAACGGTTGGACACTGACGATGCAATATATGTACCAACAGAAGCAAATCGCGGTGGATCCGGAGAAATTAGGAGAAATTACACCGTGGTGGTCAGTGGTGATTTCATTGGTTTTAGTAGTGTTTTACATACGTCGGCTTTATACATACCGATTAGAAAAATAAATGATGGGATTAAGAGAGATGTCTAATTTGCAACAGCGTGTGATCGCAGCTATCATTGCGGTGCCGTTTTTGCTTTTCTGTGTGCTGTTTAGCGATTACACTTTTTTGGGTTTGTTCCTGTTAATCGGTGTCGCAGCGCAGTTAGAATTTTACAAATTAGTGGGCAGTATCAGTGATAATTTACCATTAACCTTTTACGGTACCTTTTGTGGCGTGGTGCTCCATCTGTTGACTTTTTTCATTGAAAAGGGGGAGATTGCCTATTCGAATTATTACATCCTTTCCCCTTTATTGGCTTTAATTTTTTTCATAAAGCTTTATAATGCGAATGATGAAAAGCCTTTTAAAAACATTGCCTATACCTTTTTAGGTATTATTTATGTCGCTTTGCCATTCGCCTTATTAACGGTTTTGGCCTTTCTAGAAAAGGAAACGTATGATCCACAAATCATTCTAGGTTGCCTTTTCCTATTGTGGGCGAGTGATTCTGGAGCGTATTTTGCGGGTACGAAATTTGGCAAAACGAAACTATTTGAACGTGTTTCCCCTAAAAAATCCTGGGAGGGAAGTATTGGTGGCCTAATCGCTGCCATGATTGTCGCCTATGTTTTATCGATTTATTACACGAATTACGAGGACTGGCAGTGGTTTGGTATCGGAATCATTATAGTAGTGGCGGGTACCTATGGCGATTTAGTGGAATCCTTATTTAAGCGTAGTATTAAAATCAAAGACTCTGCAGACACGATTCCTGGTCATGGGGGATTTTTGGATCGTTTTGATGGCTTACTATTGTCGATTCCCTTCATTATCACTTTCTTGAAATTATTTCCAAAACTCTAAGCATTAACAGGCTTTAACAGCCACGAATTCTTTTTTTGATTAATTTCGGCTTTATGAAAAAACGAGTAGCTGTTCGTGTGTTAGGTTTACTGGCTTTCTGCCTAGTATCCTTAGCTGCCTTCTCGCAAGGGCAGGACAAAACAGTTCTTTTTCAGGGACGTGTGGTGGCTTCGAGCAATTCGGAGTTCCTTCCTTTGGCCTATATCTTCAACCCTCAAGCCGGTCGTGGTGCGTTAAGTGATAATTTCGGACAGGTAGATATGTACGTTTTTCCGGGCGATAGTTTAGTGATCTCCTACATTGGTTACAAGAAGAAATATTACATCGTGCCGCGTGATACGGAATTAGTGCATCAAGTCATCATCCCGATGGAGGAGATGACGACCATGTTACGAGAAGTGAAAATATTCCCGCATTCTAGCGAGGAAGAGTTTAAACAGGCATTTTTAGCGATGCAATTACGCGATGCGCAACAGCGTGAGAATGCGAGAAATAACCTGGAACAATCTAAGTTAAACGTATTTGCCTTACAAGCGGGGATGGGCGCATCCTCGAATTTTAGAAATTTCTCTGATATGATGATTTCGTCTCAGGCCAATAAAAGTTTCTTCAACAGCCCTATGTTAGCTTTGACGAATCCTTTTGCGTGGATTAGCTTCATTAAGTCCGTGAAGAATGGGGATTTGAAACGTAAGGATTACAAAAAGGCCTACGAGTTCTTGCCTAAGGAGAATTTGAATCGCCAAATGTTTCTACGCAACCTGAAAACCAATTAAGGCCAGCATTCTGCCCGTCACCCCCTTTTCTGTTCTGTGTGAAAAGAAGTCCGCATTGTTTTCTACTGTGCAGGCTGGATCAATTTCTATTTGTTGAATACCTAAGGCTTGTAATTGAGCCGCATTCGCCGCTTTCAAATCGACGTGCCATTTAGCTCCTGTACGTTTTTTAAAGGCTTCGTCAAACTGAGAAGCCACTTCATCTCCCACCTCAAAATGGGCTAAACTGATGCAGGGGCCAATGTAAGCCAGGATGTCCGCAGGATTAGAACCTCGGTTCTCAATCATGCGTTTGGCGGTTTTATGAACAATTTGCGCAACCGTTCCTTTCCATCCCGCGTGAATAGCAGCACAAACACGTGTAACGGGGTCAGCTAGTAAAATGGGCGTGCAATCAGCGATTCCTACTCCGGCATAAACACCGGGTTGGACGGAAATCATCGCATCGAATCCAGATTGATATCCGGCTCTTCCCGTCACCCAAATTTTATCGCCATGCACTTGGTAGGAGCGGGCTAAATCAGCAGGAGAAACGCCTAAATCTGCACAAAAAAGCGAAAGATTTTGTTCGATGGCCGCTGGGTCATCATCTGTGTGAATACCTACATTTAAAGAGGTATAAGGAGCTTTACTTAAGCCACCGTGGCGAGTGCTAACACCCGCCACGAGGCCTGGAATAGATTGAAAAATAGTGGGTTTACAGAAACGACTAGGCGTCATAACTTAAACCATATTGTTTTAAAACTTCGTCTGGAACTCCAGCCCATTGATTAGGCGTATTCCCTTTGTAATCTAAATCCGCGATGCCGATTTTAGAAGTATAGAATCCGGTAGCCGTTAAATTACGCATCAAGGTGAAAAAAGATTCCCCTTGCGATAAATGCTTAGGCGTTTTGCCTGGATAAGCGATATCATCCACGATGTTAATTCGCTGAGCGGGTGTTAAATCGGTGAAGTTTTTTGAGAAACGCTTGTTCGATTCTACATCTAACCAACGTAAACCACCACGCATCGGTGTTTTAAACTCCGGCTTATCCTTCACAATAAACTCGATGAAGGCGGTTACGCCTGATTGAGAGGCGCTACCTGATTTCTTGTCAGCTGGAATGATGATGTCGGATAACACCGTGATCGTCGCTAATTCGTGTGCATTTAAGAATACTTCCGCCTGTAATTTGGCTTCCATTTCTGCTTCAGCTTGCGTACGACCGTTTGGTCTTTTGACTGGTACATTTCCTACGTTTAAATTCTCAATCGCTTTTTCGTCGGGATTGAAAACGGCTAAGCCCAGTGAACTTAAGCCCATATTTTTTAAATAGTCTCTTCTTTTCATCTTACAGGTTGCCTTTTTTACGTTGATCGATAATGTATTCTGATGTGCGTAGGGATAGCGCAAGGATCGTCCAAGTCGCATTTTTATCGCCTTGAGAAACGAACGGTGCTGCATCTGCCACGAATAAGTTTTTTACGTCGTGTGCTTGGCAATTAGAATTCAAAACAGAAGTCTTTTTGTCGTTACCCATACGCGCTGTTCCTACTTCGTGAATAATACGCCCCGGATCAGCTAAACCATAGTTATTTTCAGCACCCGGTTTTTTACCCATCGCTTCACCGCCCATGGAGTGAATAATCTCTTCGAACGTATCTTGCATGTGTTTCGCTTGCTTCACTTCGTAGTCACTCCACTTGTAGTTGAAACGTAAAACAGGAATACCAAATTTGTCCACTACATTCGGATCGATTTCGCAGTAGTTATCTTCGCGCGGAACGGGTTCCCCTCTTCCTGCAAAACTAACATAGGCTCCATAGAAACGGCGGTAATCTTCTTTCAAAGTAGCACCGTAACCACCTGCAGCTTTCTTAATTCCATCTCTAGTGAAATTTTCGCGGCCATTAAGCCCTTCGATTCCCCAGCCAAAACCATAATTTGGCATACCCATACCTCCACCATATTCGATGTGGTATCCGCGTGGGAAGTCTAATTTTGCGTTATCTAACCACCAAGGAGTATATACGTGCATACCGCCCACACCATCTTCGTTATAGCGTTTCCGGTCAAATAAAGACGGAATAATCGCAGAACGAGAGGCTCCAGTAGAGTCATTGATATATTTTCCTACGACACCGCTGGAATTAGCGATACCATTAGGGAAGCGAGCACTTTTTGAATTCAATAATAAACGCGCAGTTTCACCCGCTGAGGCAGCTAAAACGACAATTTTTCCTTTAACAGAATATTCCATCATCGTGCCTGTATGCACATAAGAAACGCCCGTAGCTAAACCCGTAACTGGATCTGTCATAACTTCCCGCGCCATCGCAAATGGCAATACGGTTGTATTTCCGGTATTGACAGCAGGTTTTATTAAAACGGAGGAAGCTGAGAAGTCTGCATAAGCTGAACAACCCCGGTTACACTGGCCGCAATAAAAGCAAGAACCACGTTCGTTGTTAATCGGCTTTGTCAACATCGACATACGTGAAGGATAGGTCGGTATGCCTAAGGCTTTGTTCGCCTTTTTGATCATTAATTCGTGTAGACGAGGCTTAGGAGGAGGTAAAAAATAACCATCTGGATCATTTCTTAGGCCTTCATTTGTGCCAAAAACGCCAATCATTTTGTCCACCTTATCATAGTAAGGCTTCATATCATCATATCCGATAGGCCAGTCATCGCCTAAGCCATCGATACTTTTTCTTTTAAAATCATCTGGACCAAAACGCAGGGAAATACGTCCCCAGTGGTTCGTGCGACCCCCAACCATCCGGGAGCGGAACCAATCGAATTTCGTTCCTTCTTTTCGGGTGTAAGGTTCGCCTTCGATATCCCAGCCGCCATAAGCAGCATCGAAATCCCCAAAATTTCGTAGTGAGCTACTGGATCCTCTACGAAGTGATTCATAGGGCCATTTCATTTGGGTCATGTCTTTAGGATCTGCAGGGTCAAAAGGCTGTCCAGCCTCCAGCACGCACACTTTTGCTCCAGCTTTTGCCAGCGTGTGTGCAGCCATACCGCCACCCGCACCGGAACCTACAATCACTACATCGAAAACCTCTTGTTGAGATTTAATGTAAATAGAGGAGTTAATCATTTTGTTAATCTGGTTTAGAGAAATCAAAAATAGAAAAATTGGTTTATTTTTGTCATTATTAGATCAGAAATATTTGGCACGGAAAGCAGACAACGGGGAGGAGCCATTGAAAAAAGGGGAAACTCCACTTTCAAGGCAGTTTAATCAAATCAAGGCGAAATACCCGGGGGCTATTTTATTGTTCCGGGTAGGGGACTTTTACGAGACCTTTGGCCAAGATGCAGTGAAAGCCTCTAAAATTTTAGGGATTGTTTTGACGCGCCGCAATAATGGGAACGCCGATGCAGAATTAGCGGGTTTTCCACACCATTCTCTAGATACGTATTTACCTAAATTAGTTCGTGCAGGTGAACGAGTAGCCATTTGTGATCAACTAGAAGATCCGGCAACCGTGAAGGGAATTGTCAAGCGCGGAGTGACGGAATTGGTCACGCCGGGAGTTTCTTTTAATGATCAAGTATTAGATAATAAGCGCAATAATTACGTGGCGGCGATTTCTTTAGAGGAAAAATCTTTGACCTACGGAATTGCCCTACTCGATATTTCGACAGGTGAATTTATGTGCTCTCAAGGTCCTTTGGCCTATATTCAGAAATTAGTCCAAAGTTTCTTGCCAGCTGAAATTCTGTATCCTAAAAAACACCGTAACGCCTTTATCGATGCATTCGGGGAGCAATTTCACAGCTTTACGATGGAGGAGTGGATTTTTACCCACGAATTCACATACCCGCTTTTAACACAGCATTTTAAGACTCAAAACCTGAAGGGTTTTGGCATAGAAAATAGTCCCCTCGGCATTATTTCTGCTGGGGTCATTTTACATTATTTAGCCGAAACAGAGCATCGCGCGATCGGTCATATTTCTTCAATTCAACGCATTGAAGAAGATAAATACGTGTGGTTAGATCGTTTTACCATTCGCAATCTGGAACTAATTCATCCTACACAGGAGGGTGGAGTTCCATTAATTGCACTCATTGACCAAACGTTGACGGCGATGGGTGGTCGTTTACTTCGCAAATGGCTTGTATTGCCCTTAAAAGAATTAAAAACTATCGAGCAACGTCAAGAAGGTGTGGCTGGTTTGCTTGCCTCTTCGAGTTTATTAGATCTGATTTCTGAATTATTAAAGCCGATTGGAGATGTGGAACGGATGATTTCTAAAGTCGCCGCAGGCCGCATTAATCCGCGGGAATTAAATGCCTTGAAGAAAGCATTACAGCAGATTCCAGAGATTAAATCCTTGTTGTCAGCTTCTACATCGACAAGCCTTTCAGGTCTTGCAAATAGCCTAGATACTTGCTTGGATTTAGTAGAAAAAATCGATACGATTTTACGCGATGATCCGCCCGTGTTAATGCACCAAGGAGGAATGATTAAAAGTGGCTATTTAGCCGAATTAGATGAATTACACGGGCTTTCTAGTTCTGGAAAGAACTTCTTAGCCGATATCCAAAAACGTGAAATCGAACGCACCGGAATCACCTCATTAAAGGTCTCCTATAATAAGGTTTTTGGCTATTATTTAGAAGTAACAAATGCCCACAAAGACCGCGTGCCACCCGAGTGGATTCGGAAGCAAACCTTAGTGAATGCGGAGCGTTATATCACCGAAGAATTAAAGATTTACGAAGAGAAAATTCTGAGCGCGGAGGATAAAATATCCGTTATTGAATTCCGTCTATTCCAAGAATTAGTGGAGACCGCATTAGGATATTTAACTCAGATCCAACAGAATGCACTCGGAATTGCGACGCTCGATGTGTTAGCGTCATTTGCTACAGTAGCAAAGAAAAATAACTACGTTCGTCCGGCGTTAAACGAAACAGAAATCATTGATATCAAGGGTGGTCGCCACCCGGTGATCGAAAAGCAGTTACCCGCCGGCGAAAATTATGTCCCTAACGACATCTATCTAGATGATAAGACGCAGCAAATCATGATGATTACTGGTCCCAATATGGCCGGTAAATCTGCTCTATTGCGTCAAACAGCGCTCATCGTCTTGCTCGCCCAAATGGGATCCTATGTTCCGGCCGAGTCCGCAAATTTAGGTTTAGTGGACAAGGTGTTCACAAGGGTGGGGGCATCTGATAACTTGTCCAAAGGCGAATCTACCTTCATGGTCGAGATGACGGAAACGGCCGCGATTTTGAATAATTTATCGTCCCGCTCTCTCGTTTTATTGGATGAAATTGGTCGTGGGACATCGACGTATGATGGCGTTTCCATGGCTTGGGCGATCGCAGAACACTTGCATAATCACCCATCTTATAAGGCCAAAACCCTATTTGCCACTCACTATCACGAATTAAACGAATTAACGCAAGACTTCCCGCGCATCCAAAACTTCCACGTTTCTGTGAAAGAAGTGGGAAATAAAATCATCTTCTTGCGCAAATTATTGCCAGGCGGAAGTGCCCATAGTTTTGGTATTCACGTAGCTCAATTAGCCGGAATGCCTACGTCACTCGTTTTACGTGCACACGAAATTCTCCAAAACCTGGAGAAAGATCACGTGTTAGAAGACAACATTGATAAGCTGAAAGAGATGCCGAAGGCAAACTACCAGATGAGTCTATTTGGCGCTGAAATTCCGGAAGGCCTCCAAAAAATTGAGGATCAGTTAAAGGAATTGGATGTGAATTCACTTTCGCCGATTGAGGCGTTGTTGAAGTTGAATGAATTAAAGCGATTGCTTTAGTTTTCTAATTCTAAAATTGTGCTGCGCAATAATTTTGTGAATTAGAAATCTAAACCAACTCTAAATCGCCATAAGAGTAATTGATTTAATTCATTCGAAAAACATTGCGCAGCACGTTTTTGAATGAATTAAATTAATTTCTGACATCTAACCCCCAATTCAACTTACTCCGCAACGTTTGCAAGAAATCATCCCCTGGAATTTTGATCAATTTCGCTGAAAATGGTGCTTTTTTTACTTCGATTTTGAAATGACTATCGATGACTTTAGAGCGCGAATCTAGCGAAATAAGGAAGTTTTTGCTTCTTGAACTCACCTCAAAAGTTAAAACTGCTGAACTAGAAACGAGGAGCGGACGCACATTTAAATTGTGCGGGCTCATGGGTGCGATGATGAATATGTCGGAACTTGGGATAACTAAAGGACCTCCGACCGCTAAGGAATAACCTGTGGATCCGGTAGCAGTGGAAACGATAAGCCCGTCAGCCCAATAGGAGTTCAAATAATTGCCGTCTACAAAAGCTTTGATGGTAATCATCGAAGATGTGTCAGTCTTCATAATACCCACTTCATTTAGGCCAAAACCTTTGCCATCAAAAAAGTCAACCTCGGACTCAACGGAAACCAAGCTTCTATTTTCGATGCGGTAATTTCCTTGTAAAACGGTGTCTAAAGCTGTGCTTATTTCTGGGGGTGATAAGGTGGCTAAAAAGCCCAATCGGCCAGTATTAATACCTAGGATGGGGATTTCTTTTGCACCTATTTGAGTCAATGTTTCTAAGAGTGTTCCATCGCCACCAATACTCCAGGCCATATCCGCAGACTCTAATCCTTTTTCTGTGGAATAGCTGGGCACCTCCGCCACCGAGAAACCGTGTTCCAGGAGGTGATTTTTGAAGAAATCGGAGAGGATAGGTTGGCAGTTTTTGGCACATATATCCGCCCACATTTTCTCCATTAAAGGCTTCGTTTCAGCCGAAAAGGTTTTTCCGTGAATGGCTAATTGTACACTCATTATAGGTCAATAAAACGCATTAAATGATCAAAACGATCTTGATCTACTTCTAATTGCTCGCCGAAAACAAAGGCTTTTTCTATAAAAATGCCGTGTCTTTCTAGGTTGGAAATAATCTTGCCAAAGGTCTCCGTTTGAACCTGCAGAACCACATTCGGTTCCTGGAAAAAACTGCGTACAATAAATCCATTTTCTTCCTCGATGATACGTATAATCGTACTCAAACTATCTCTTGAAGCCTGAAAAGGAATACGGATAATGCCACCGTTTTTATTTTCTACCCCTGAATTTAAGAGGAGGTTTCCTACTTCATTTTTGGTCAAATAACCTCTAAACAATCCTTCTGCATTAGTGATCGCAATCACATCTAAGTTAGGTTCATCAAACCAAGGCAAGCTGGCTAATACATCCTCCTCTTCTTCCATGCGGAAAGTGGAAAAATGGGTTCTCAGATCTGTAAGGGATTGTTCTGGCGATAAAGCCTGACTTAAGATTTCAGAGGAAACAAGTCCAATGAAATCCTTATTTTCTACCACCGCTAACGCATTTACCCCTTGGGTGCGGAGTGTCTTCAGCGCTTTTGCGACTGAATCTGTCAAACGCAACACCGGTAAATCATAATTTAGGTGTGATAGCATCAACATGTTAGACTGGGTTTTGATTTAACCACTCTGTTAATATCGTATTAAATTCGTCTGGGCGTTCCATCATGGGTGCGTGACAGCATTTGTCAATGAATCGAAGGGTTGAACCTTGAATTAGTTGATTGAATTCATGCCCCACTTCTGGTGGTGTAATTGTATCATTTAAACCCCAAATAAGTAGGGTAGGAGCCTTGATGTGAACTATATCTTTGGCCATATTATTACGCTGCGCTGACTTTGCAATGGCGATAATCCGCATCACTTTAGGAATGCTATTCGTAATCTCGAATACCTCATCCACTAATTCTTTGCTCGCCGTTTTAGGGTCGTAAAAAGTGTATTCTACACGCTCCTTAATAAACTCGTAATTCCCGCGCTTGGGATAAGAACCGCCCATCGAGTTTTCAAATAGTCCAGATGAGCCGGTCAAAATCAAACGTTGGATTTTTTCAGGGTGACGCAGGGTGTAAATCAAAGCGACATGGCCACCTAATGAATTACCTATCACACTAAAGGTTTTCAAACCTTTAAAGTCCACATAACCTTCAATGAATTCTGTTAATCCTTCGCAGCCAGCCTCTTTAATAGGCATGTCGTGAATGGGCATCAGCGGGATAATGACTCTGTAATTTGACTTGAAGTGATTAATGACTCCAGCCCAATTGCTTAATGCGCCAAACAATCCGTGAAGTAATAAAAGGGTTTCGCCTTGTCCTTCATCGATGTAACGATACTCTCCTTCTGCCTTAATTAGGTACTCCATTCAGGAATTTTGTATTTATAAACTGCAATTTAATAAAAAGAATGTTAAACAATTTTAATTTTACAGTGTTTTAAAAAATATAATTTATCTATGAAACCTATCTTGATTGTTGGTGGTGGAATTGCGGGTCTGCAGGCAGCGAATATTTTACATCAAAACAACACAGACTTCATTTTGTTTGAAAAGCAAGCAAGTGTAGGTGGGCGTGTTTCATCTACCAAGAAAGATGGATTTATTTTAGACCGAGGTTTTCAGGTACTGCAAACCTCTTATCCAGAAGTGCAACGGTCCTTAGATCTTTCTAAACTGCAGTTGCATTTTTTTGAATCGGGGGCAAAGGTGAAAGACCAATTGTTTTTTAACCCGCTCCGCCGCCCTTTTGATTTGTTTACATTCGATATTCTTACCTTCAAAGATGTGTTTTCATTAGCAAAAATCTGGTTCAGATTACAAGGTGAAGTGCCTGCTTTAGATGGTAATAAGCAAACAACGCAGGAATTAATCGAATCCTATACGTTCTCCAATCGGTTCAAGAACGAATTTTTAATCCCGTTTTTCCAAGGCGTTTTTTTGCAAGAAACGCTGACTCAACCAGCGTCTTTATTTTTCTATTATATGCAGCAGTTTTTATATGGAAATGCGGCGATTCCTACGGGTGGAATGCAGGCTATTCCAGATCAAATGGCCTCATCGTTGCCTACAGATAAACTAAAATTAAATCAAGAAATTGTCGCTATTTCGCCCACCAGTGTTACCCTAAAATCGGGTGAAATCATAGAAGGGGACGCGGTTATTTTAGCGGTGGATTTACCGGTGGCTGCGAAGATTTTGGGTTTACAAACGCCTCAAACCTTAGCTTCTAGAACGTTTTATTTTTCTGCGAAAAAGGCTGAAAAAGAACCAGCTTTATTACGCTTAGTAGGAGAGCAACACTTACTTCATTTTACCTGTTTGACTGATGTAAATCCCGAATTAGCGCCTAAGGGAAAAGCATTGTATTCTGCGACAAGCCTGCAAGGTAGTTCGGAAGAAGAGGTTAAAGTGGCATTAGAAAAGCAATTGCCGGGGCAAAAACTTACCTTTATTCACAGCTTTGATATTCCACATTCCTTACAAAAAGTGGAGGCCTATGAGACTGTTAAAAATGCAGCAAATGGCATTGTTTTAGCGGGAGATTATTTGGAATTTCCATCCTTACAAGGAGCACTTCATTCAGGGAGTAAAGCAGCGGAAGAAATTTTGGCCAGATCCTGATTTTCGTCAGTCAAATTATGCGTGATTTTCGTACCTTTGTGAGGTTAATCAAACCCTACATGAGAAAAATTATCTTCCTTTTCGCTGTATTGTTCGTAGCAGCTTGTTCTAGCTCGAACAAAGACTACCAAAAAGCGGCTTCCAACCCTGAATTTTTAATTCGTGCGGAAGTAATGTTAACCGAAAGTATCATTCACGATATTTTTGCTCCTCCCGTTTCATCTCGTATCTACATGTACGCTAGTATCGCCGGATATGAGGCAGCTATTCATGGAGAAAAAGGGTATAAATCCTTAGTAGGCCAAATCAATGGTTTCGAGAAGGTCGCACAACCAGAAAAAGGCAAGGAATATTGCTATCCATTAGCGTCTACTCGTGCTTTTTTAACGATGGGGAAGAAGTTGACATTTGCGCAAGAATTATACGAAGAATTTGACAAGAAATTAGAAGAAGATTACAGAGCAACGGGTATTCCGGATGATGTGTATGAGCGTTCGATTGCCTTAGGGGATTCGATTGCGGAATCTGTGTTTAAGTATGCGGCAAAAGATAATTACAAACAAACGCGCGGATTCCGTTTCACGGTAACCAATGAGCCAGGAACTTGGACTCCTACTCCTCCTGCCTACATGGATGCAGTGGAACCATTCTGGACTAAAATTCGTCCCGTAGGACTTGATTCATCGGCTCAGTTTCAGGCTCCAGTGCCCTCTAAGTTTGATTTAACACCTGGAACTCCTTATTACAAAGAGGTGATGGAATCGTATAATACGGTCAAAAATCTGACGGAAGAGCAACGTAATATTGCTAATTTCTGGGATTGTAATCCATTTAAAATGAACATCACTGGTCACGCGATGTTTGCTACGAAGAAGATGTCCCCAGGTGGACACTGGATGGGAATTGTGGGTCAAGTTTCTCGTCAATTAAAGAAATCACACGTTCAGGTAGCTGAAGCATTTGTGATGACTTCGATGTCTATTTTTGATGGATTTATTTCGTGTTGGGATGAGAAATACCGCTCCGTTAGAATTCGTCCAGAGACAGTAATTAACAACAGTATTGACAAAAAATGGATACCGATTTTACAGACGCCTCCATTTCCAGAATATACGTCTGGACATAGTACTATTTCAAGTGCGGCTGCTACGGTATTGACTCAAATTTTTGGTGATAATGTCGCCTTCAATGACTCCACGGAAATTCCGTATGGCCTACCGCCACGTAAATTTACGTCGTTTAAACAAGCCGCCAGCGAAGCATCTATTTCTCGTTTGTATGGTGGAATTCACTTCCGTCCTGCCTTAGATCAAGGCGTGATTAATGGAGAAAAAGTGTCGAATTGGTTACTAGCTAAAGTGAAGACACATTAATGAAAAGCGACATCACTTCGAAAGCCGATATTAAAACACTTGTAGATGCATTTTATGCTAAAATGCCCTCAGATGATTTAGTGGGAAAGGTTTTCATGGAAGTGATGCATGTAGATTTCGCTAAGCATCTTCCTAAAATGTATGATTTCTGGGAGATGTTATTGTTTCAGGGGACGTCCTATCAAGGGGCTCCGATGCGCCCCCATTTGCAGATTAATCAGATTCATCCGATTACGCCCGCTCACTTTGAACGTTGGTTAGGGATGTTCCGAGAAACGCTACGCGATTTGTTTGAAGGACCTAAGACGGAAGAGGCGATTATTAAGGCTGAAAACATCGCGGCCACGTGGGCCTATAAATTGGATTATTTAACGAAACACCCTGCTTAAGATGATCGTATCAACCCCGGGCCGTATTTGTCTTTTTGGCGAACACCAAGATTATTTAGGATTGCCTGTGATTGCAGCCGCGATATCGAAACGCATTCAAATCCAGGGTGATTTTAGAGAGGATAACATCGTGCATTTTTCGTTGCCAGATGTGGGAGCGGAAGAAACATTCGAGTTAAATTATCCCTTAGCCTACACAAAAGAACGCGACTATTTCAAAAGTGTGTTAAACGTATTACACCGCAAAGGGCATCGCTTAGACAAAGGTTTGGAATTAACGGTGAGAGGTAACATTCCCATCAATTCAGGGACGTCTAGCTCATCCGCTTTGCTCGTTTCATGGGTAAATTTTTTAAACGAAATATACAATTTAGGATATACCCAAAAGCAGGTAGGTGAAATCACCTACGAAGCAGAAGTACTTGAGTTTTCTGAGCCTGGTGGGATGATGGACCAATATTCTACTGCCGTAGGGAATGTGATTTATTTAGCCTCTGTGCCAGAAATTCAGATCGAAACCTATGCTAGGGAATTAGGAACTTTTGTTCTAGGGGATTCGGAAGAGCCAAAAGATACCTTGGGGATTCTTAGTCACGTGAAGTTTGGGATGTTAGGCGGAATGCAGAAAATCCAAGCGAAATACCCGGATTTTGATTTAGCGTCAGAGAATGATCCCGCGAAATACCGTGACTTGTTGACAGATGATGAATGGGTGCTTTTGCAATCGAATATCAGTGATCGTGATTTGTTACTGGAAGCAAAGGCGATGTTTGAAGGAAAAATCGCTTGGTCTGACGAAAAATTAGGTTCGTTATTAAACGAACATCAAGTAAATTTGCGGGAACATAAACGAATTTCTACTCCCAAAATCAACAAAATGATCGAAGCGGCTTTGGATGCAGGAGCTTTGGGAGGAAAAATAAACGGCTCAGGTGGCGGTGGATGTATGTTCGCATATGCTCCTAAGAATCCAGAAAAAGTGGTCGAGGCGATCGAGAAAGCGGGAGGGAAGGCCTATATAATTACAGTAGATAAAGGAACAACTAAAATAAGATGAAGAAGAGATTATTGATTTTAGCGGGTGGTATGGCCTCTCGCATGAAGAAAGCTTTAGCGGAAGAGAACAGTGATTTAGACCCGAAATTAGTGGCACAGGCGAATGCGGTGACCAAAGGGATGATCCAAGTAGGGAAGAATGGCAAAACGTTAATTGATTACCAATTATACAACGCGCACTTAGCGGGTATCGAAGAGGTAATGTTATTATTACATCCAACAGACAACGTTTCTCAAGAATATTGTGAGTCATTAATGGCTAATGATGCGACTTGGGGAATGAAAATCGTCTTTGCTCGCCAACAAATTGCGGCGGATCGCGAAAAGCCAGCTGGAACAGCAGACGCGGTATATCAGGCATTATCACAGCACGCAGACTGGCAAACGGGTCGCGTGATTGTTTGTAACTCGGATAACTTGTATTCGGTGAATGCGTTGAAGACGCTTTGGGCTTCTGAGGTTCCTCAAGCGTTAATTTCGTACCACCGCGATAGTTTATTGTATCCAGAGGAGCGAATTTCGGCTTTTGCCTTGATTCGTACGGATGCGGAAGGCTATTTGTTAGAGATTATCGAGAAGCCTACGAAAGAGCAGGCGGAAGAATTGATGGCGAAACAGGGTCGTTTAGGCGTGAGTATGAACGTGTTTGTGTTTGAGGCGAGTACGTTCTTGCCTTATTTGGCCAAAACACCATTCCACCCTGTCCGCAATGAAAAAGAATTGCCTACCTCCGTGGTGATGTTCGGTGAAGGGGAGGGCAAAGGATTCTTCGCGATTCCATTAGCAGAGAATGTGCCAGATTTAACTTCAAAAGAGGATATCTTAGTGATGCAGAAATATTTAGAGGAAACGTATGGCGATTTCTAAAGCTTAATGCTAAATTGTGAGTGAAAACCTATTCACTCTATGACTTTATTAATTGTAATTGCTAGTCTTGGCCTTTTAGTACTCTTAATCACGTACTGGAAGGTCAATTCGTTTATATCCTTTTTGCTCGTGAGTATTTTCGCGGGCGTTTGTTTCGGTTTGCCGCTTCCTGATATTGCCAAATCCATCCAAAAAGGGCTAGGGGATACGCTCGGATCTTTGGTCGTGATTCTCGTTTTAGGAGCGATGCTGGGAAAATTAGTGGCTGCATCTGGGGCCGCGAAACAGATTTCAGGTACTTTAATCGATCTTTTTGGGCTTTCAAACATTACTTGGGGGCTCATGCTGACGGGTTTTGTGATTGGGATTCCTTTGTTCTATAATGTGGGATTTGTCTTGATGATCCCTTTGATTTTCTCTTTAGTACAGCAATACAAGATTCCACCGCTGATGGCGGGCGTGCCTATGATGGCCTCCTTGTCTGTGGCGCATGGCTTTTTGCCGCCGCATCCGTCTCCTGCGGCTTTAGTGGCGCAGTTTCACGCGAATATGGGGGAAACGTTGATGTTGGGAATAATGGTCGCTATTCCTGCGATTGTTTTGGCGGGTCCTATTTTTGCCAAAACCTTAGCTCATCTCCCCATCAAACCTTTAAAATCATTCGCAGCAGCTGAAATAGACGAAACAAATCTGCCAAGTAAAACCGCCAGCTTTATAGCGGCTCTTTTTCCAGTATTCCTATTAGTGGGCACTACGATTGCCGAAGTTCAACTACCCAATTCTCCGGTTGTGAAATTCATTGCAGATCCAGCAATGGTTATGTTAGTCGCTATTTTAGTGGCAACGTATATGTTAGGGATTCGCCGCGGCAAGAAAATAGAAGAGGTGATGAACGTATATGGTGAGGCGGTAAAAGACGTGGCGATGATTCTGTTGATTATTGCGGGTGCTGGAACCTTGAAAGAGATACTATTGGTTTCCGGAGTCAGCAAAGAAATTGCGTCCTACTTAGGTGGCCTACCTATTCATCCGCTTGTTTTAGGCTGGATGATGGCGGCAATTATTCGAGTTTGCCTGGGTTCTGCCACGATTGCAGGCTTAACCGCAGCTGGTATGATTTATCCTTTAGTGGCCGCAGGTGGTGTAAATGCAAACTTAATGGTTTTAAGCATCGGTGCAGGTAGCCTGATGTTCTCGCACGTTAACGATACTGGCTTTTGGCTATTTAAAGAATACTTCAATTTAACAGTCAAAGAGACCCTGAGGTCTTGGTCTTTAATGGAGACTATTGTGTCGATTACTGGTTTAGCCGGTGTGATGATTTTGAATCAGTTCTTGTAATTGTGCTATTG
>CANFWR010000011.1 GCA_947450865.1 Cytophagaceae bacterium | reverse complement strand
GCGGAGACAGACCGCGAAATCATTTTGGACTTAAGTTTCCAAATCTTGCACCTCTAGCTCCTAGTTAATAGGCAAAAAATCATCCTCTTTTACATAGCCTTGCTGACTCTCAATCAGGCTATACACCCAAATATCGCGGGTAAACCAATAATTAATCCGATTTCCTTTCTTTAAAAGGCGCTCTACTGGAGCGGCGGATGACGGAAAGTCGCGCATGTAGGACTTGTCTTTGGTAATAATCCCATAATTTAAAAAGCCAGGGAAGTTTGCAAAAAGCCAAATAAAGGCGATATAGACTATTAAATAGGTGAATTGACTACTGCGAATGGCTTTCTTTTGGAAGACAGAATAGGTCAAAATTCCCGCACCATACAAGGCGATCAAGAGCAAGAACCCTAAAATGAAGGGGAAGAATCGGAAATAAAGCCAATAAATCTGATCCCAAAGGCTCATTTTAAAGCCATTCAGCCCCTGCTTCTCTCCTATTTCCTCCAAACGCTTCGATATTTCCGGCCGCGCATTGGTTGCCTGAATACTCGATAAATAGTATAATTCCTTCAACCAGTCATTTTTTGCTTTCGCTATATAGGCCAGTTTTAACTTAATATTTTCTGATTCGCTGGGTTTGGTCTTTAAATGAGACACGTAAATTTTCTCTGCAGATAAAAGTCTATTCGCTTTAAACAAAGAATCTGCTAATGCGAGTTGATTTCTATCTATTTGGCTATAAGCCCTTTGTCCAAAAGCCAAAAGAAAAATAACGAGAAATGTGATTTTATTTAGACGAATGACTTGCATTATTTAAAAAAGGGTGCTAGTTTTGCACCGCAATAAGGGGAAAAAGTTACTCTTTTGCAAACGAAGGTCAACCAGTGGTTGAACTTCCTTTCGGTTCCAGAGTGAACCATTTTACATATACAATCTTCGGATTGAATGATTCCGTAGCTCAGTTGGTAGAGCAATACACTTTTAATGTATGGGTCCTGGGTTCGAATCCCAGCGGGATCACTTAAAACAATATAAAACCCACGTTTATCGTGGGTTTTGTTGTTTTAGTGATTCCCTATTAGCAATTCCTTTAGCAAAAATCATTTTTGATTTAATGAATTTTGACTAATTCTTCTTCTCTTGAAACTTCACGTTTTAAGACCTTTTCAATCATACTATTTAATACATCAGAATGATTTGGACGAATATAAATTTCAAGGTCTCGGATACTTGAATGTCCTGAGACAATAAGAATTTCAGACAACGGAACACCAATTTTAGCCAGATATGAACACATTGTTCTTCTACCTACGTGTAGGCTCATATGTTTGTAACGTTTGACGAATTCTGTCGTTGTGATACCACTTCTTGTGTATTGGATTTGTATGTCTCTATTTAGTCCTGAAACCATTTTTCCAATAGTTTTCAAATGAATTCTCATTTTTTGTTCACTAATCAACTTAGGTAGTATCCAATTGTACTTATTGAGTACTTGTTCAAGTTTTGGAAATAAAGGAAGGTCAACCTGTTTTTTTGTCTTTTGGTTGAAAAGTGAAATAATATTCCCATTCTTTCTAATCTCTTTGTAATTATTATAATCACTTACTCTCAAACCTGTCCAAGCTAAAACCATAAATTGGTCTCTAACTTTATCTAAATGTGGAAATTCTAAAAGTTCTAAATTTGACATTTCATCCATTTCATCCTCATCCAAAGCAATTCCGACACCTCTTTCCCATTGAACGGGAATTTTGAATCTTTTAAATGGATTAAATGAAATCAGACCTTCTTGATAGAAAATCTCAAGAAATGACTTTAAGACTTTCTTTCTATTTGACACGTAATTCAACTTATAATTTTTTGAAATGGTCAGATAGTGTTCGAATCCTAAAATAAACTCCTTTGTAATGGTAGACAGATTAGTGAATTTTATTTTTTTGAATTGAATGTACTCTTTAAGTAATTCCAAGGTTGTTTCATAACCAGCAATAGTACCTTGACTATATCTTGTGCCACCTCTTTTTAAAATTAGCCCTGTCTTTCTTTCCTCAATGAGTTGTTTAAAGTATGGTAATAAGTCAAAAACCACTTGATTTGTAAAGTAGTCTTGAGGTTCTTTCATTGACTTGAAAAATGATAAGAAATCCTCTTTGGTAGGATTTTGCCGATTAATATTATTAAACTCAAGATAAAATGTATCACAATCCTTACTAAATGTTTCCATTCTCTCTTTAAGTTTCTTTAAGACTGAATCATTTAAAAGTCCTTTACCTTTTTTGAGTCCACCTTTCCCCCAACTATTAATGTTAATTTTTGAGTTAGGTAATTGATAAACAAGTCTATTGATTCCTTGATAGTTAATGGAACAATAAATTGAACTACTATTACTTTTGTTTTTAATGATGTAAAAGGATACTGCCATTTTTTTAGTTTTTATGGTTATTAAAATTTAACAAATCACTCTCTTCAACAAGGATTTTTCTGCCTTTCCCAAGGTTTGTAACATACCCTTTGTCAACCCATCTTGAAATGGTTTTTGGGGAGACTTGGGCAATTTTGGCTGCTTTAAGTCGTGTCAGTTGTTTTGAGGGTGGAGTAAGTTTATGTTCAATTAACTTAAACTCATCTCTTACAACTTCACGAATCACTTCTTTAAGTAAATCAGTTTGTAATCCCCCAAATGGGTAATTATTCTCGTATCTCATTATGTTTCTATTTTATATGTAAATGTGTTCTAAATTGTCCTCTTTAATTTTTGAGTAATCAAGGATTACTTCGTTTTCATTTCTTCGTGTAATAAGAGATAAAACATCTTCTTTGTCGATTTCAAGTCCAAAAATCAAAGGATACCCGTCTTCATCTCTTACATTTCTTTCGGCAAAAAATACGGCACGATTATAGTCTGTAGTCCAAGATGAACCAATCAAATCCTCTTCAAATTCATCATTAACACCAACACCTCTCCAAACTTTAAATTTCTGTGGTAGTGTCTCAAATTCAGATTGTTCATCCTCATTCATCATAAGTTTAGGAGATTTCCCAAAATGGAATAGCTCAATAATCTTCTCCTTATTCTCGTGAGCGTTTTCTGTATCATTATATGCCTCACCAAGTAATTCGTAATAATATTTTGCTCCCTTCTCATTAATAATCATTTCCTTATTCTCGTCAATCCATTGAAGTCTCCAAGGTCTTTCAATAACCAAGAAAACAACAGAATCATAATCCCCTTCCTTGAAATATTCATTGTAAGAATTCAACTTATATTGATATGAATAATTCATTAAACCATTAATTGTAGTTTTTTTATCAGGATTAGAACGATACAACTGATTTACAAACTTGTTTTTAATTACCATATGTGTGTCTCTTACTAATAAATGTTCTCGTAACTCCTCACACAATTTTTCTTTTTTGAAATTTTGAACGTGTTCCATTTTATTTAATTTTTATCTTGAAATTCTTTTTGACCTAAAAAATAGTACCTACTAATCGAACCTTTAAGGATTACATCAACTTGAAATTCTCTTTCCAAGACCTCAATAAGTAAGTAAGTCCACACTTTGATACTCACGAACTTATTATGAGTTATGTAGGATTTAAGTACCACACCAAATTCATTTTCAGAGTGACAAATTTTCAATTGAATTCTATCTACAATTGATTTTCCCATTGATGTGAAACTGATAATTAATTCAGTGTCGTCTTTATTCTTAGGTCTCATCATCCCACCACCCATTTCAGTCACTAATTCAGATATTTTGTTAACAATATTCATATTCCATTTCGTTTACAGGTTCTTCGTAAAGTGGGTAGATGATTTCCCCAGCCTTCAAATTCTCATAATACTTCGTTCTTCTACAAGTTTGTTCGTAGTAATCTTTCTCCATTTCAACACCAATATATTTTCTGTTAGTCAACAATGAGGCGGTCATTGTATTACCTACTCCGTTGAATAAGTCACAACAGATATCCCCTTCACGAGAAGATTCTAAGATAAAAAAAGCACATATTTCAGGTGGATATTGGCTGGTATGGTAGCGTTCGTCCGCTTGACGAAAGAAATTGTCAGGATTGGCTACGTTATGTTTTATAGTATCATTTACAACATCCCAATTCAAAGTATTTTTAGGTTTTTTAAGTCCACCTTGTAAATATAGACCTCCTCTATTTGTTCCATATTTTGAATGGTTAGTACACCCTTTGGATACCTTTAAACCTTGTTCAGTTTCAATGAAAATATCCTTGTTCGAATAAAAGTTTACTTTGTCGATTACGAATCGGTAAACCATTTCAAATCCATTTCCAATTCTTTTTGATTTATAATTAATAGGAACACTATTAGGTTTTTCCCATTTGTAACGAGAAGCAAGATGAAATTTTCTTTTTACCATCTCAGTTACAAAAAATTCAGGGAAACAAGCCATTACACCATCTATGTTAAAATCATCCATTATCACATAAACGGAACCACTTTTGTCCATATAAGGTATCTTACTTTCGAATAATTCTGCCATTTCAATAGCAGCATTTTCCCCATCTTTTTTATAAAATTCTTTTCTATCTTCTGAATCAGAATTCATTCGTCTATCCCCATATTCGAATGATGAAATAATAGTCTGAATTAATTTATTGAATGGGTTATTTGACAATTCAACAATCTTATTATTATCATTAATGATGAATGTATTCTCGGTTTGAAATTTATCCGTTAAAATGGGGGAAAAGACTTTGTTTTTGTTGTGACTATCTTCGGTTTCAATAAATGTGGAATATTTCTTAGATAAATCTGTAAACTCTTTAAAACTGAATGTACTATCTAAATAACCTTTAATCAACTTGAATTCATCCTCATTTTCAGGGTCTAAAATTGAAATGGCAAATCCCATTCTGTCAAAATCAAAACTTCCATCGGACAACTTTTCGTATGTTTCAGAACTATTGAACTTTAATAAATTTTCATCAACAACCTTCTTCAATTTTTGAGCTTGATTACGTGATAATTTCTTATCAAAAATCTTTTCCATTACAATATCTCCATCACCATTGAAGAAATTGTGAAGAATCACTAGCTCTTTAACTTCACTCCTCGGTTTATCTAATTCTGCCCCCAACAACTTATATCTATCACCTCTAACACCTTTTTTTTGTGGGTAGATAATCAGGGAGTGTTTAAACTCATTATAAAGTGTTTTGCCGTCTTTTAATCTTTGTTTGTTTAAATCATAAATCAAATTTGTTCTATCCTCTTGAGTCAATTCCCCTTCAATAAGAATAACATTTACTGTTTCGACACCACGTTCAATATACTCGTCCAATCTCCCTCTCCCCGATAACAAAAAGTATCTATCATTTTGATTTTTACATATTACCAGCGGATAGACAGATTCCCCTCCTGTTCTTGACATTGATTCACTAAAAAAACCTTTAGAAATCGGATTGTAATCGTTTTCTAATGTTGAATCAACATCAATCAAATCAATTGAAACTCTTAAGTGTTTTTGTTTGAATTCTTTTTTCATTCTTTTAATTTAATTATGATAAAATATTTTGGGCACTATTTTTAGATAAAAAAATAATGCCAATCATTTTGGGCACTATTTTTAGATAAAAAAAATTACTTTATTCCATACTCATCCTTATAATGATTCCACATCATTGAATCAATTTCTTGTTTTGCTTCGTCTATTTTAAACTTTGGAACTTCACCATTCACAAGTACCTTCTCTTCCGCACCAATGTTTTTATTAAACTTCTTAAATTTATTCCCATTACGGTTCAACCAATAACTTCTCACAACAATATAATATACCCCTGTCGGTTTGTGGTGGTTTCTGATAACTGAGTACTCGTGTTCTATCATCAATCGAACTTTTTCTATTTGAAGTTCTAATGACTCTAATGCCATTTTAATTTCTCCCGGCGATAACTCTCTCCCATCTTCTGACTTAGGTAAAACCATTTTAGAAATTCCATTTTCATATGTCCACTCTCCATCCCAATCAATTCTGTACTTATTTTTTAGTCTATCTAATTCCTTAAAGAGATGTGACCTTGTAGAGTCTTTAGAATGGTCAAGTTTGAAACCATCATTGTCCAACCAATCTTCATATTTTTTTCTTTCAGGTACTAAGTTTGGATTAAGAAGGAGTAATAATAATCCTTTCTTTACTAAACCAGCCGTTAACAATGTTGTTGAAATAACCATTTTTTGTTCCTTTATGACACAAAGATACGGGCATTATTTTAATGACCAAAATTTTTGGACATTATTTCAAAATATTTTTTACCCCCCACGTCACTAATGAGGGCAGGTCGTAATCTATTAAGAGGAATCCTGCCTCCCCTCCTGCCTGTAAGAGTTTGAAAATGATAGGGTTAGAGATTTACAGTTAGTAACTGCTGGTTTTTAAATAGTTCCCTTTAGTACATACTAAAATAACATACTGAAAATTTTTTCAGTTTTTTAGACGAAAAAGAGGATTTTGGTTGATACTAAAGTATTTATTTCAATAAACACTTGATGGAATTCTCCTAAAGGATTTCCTATGTCCAAAACTCTCTTTATAATTAATAATATGAATAAAATACAATACCCAAAATACCACCAAGTATTAACGATTAATCAAGATGGTAAATACGAATACATATCCACAGGAGCTACAATCTCAAATGAACTTTATATTTCATTACCGACAATACTCGGTCAATATGATACAACAGACCCCACCATAAGAAAATATTTAACTGAAAAAGCTCAATTTGAAACAGATTACTTCTATTCTGATGGTAAATTATTTATAAAAGAATCATTTTTGAAGACTTATTGGAAACATAAAAACAATGATAAGGAGACATTTCATCCTTATAGAAAAACAAGAATAAAAGGAGCTAAACTACCATATACTCTCCCCTCTCGTCTATTATCCAAGGAAGATAAAGAGAAGTTCTTTGCCAATAATTCGAATATAAATGTCAGAAATAAGGATAAACAATTACTTCTTAGTGAATTAAAAAGTCAAAATTGGGATTTTTTCATCACCATACATACAAAGAAATTAATGACAGAAGACGAATGGAGTTACACACTGATGAAATTCATTGATTTACTATCAAATCATACCAATAATAAGTCTTTGAGATTAGCATATTCCACAGAATATTCAATTAAAGAAAGTGGTGATTTAAGACTTTCAAAGTATCAAAGTCAACACAGACATTGTCATATGTTCTTGAATATGGATTCCGAGCATATCAAATTAGAAACAATTAAGGTATTCTTTCTAATGTCAATGAATAGAAAAAAGTTTAATCGTTTAGAATATCATTTGGCTATGTATGATAAGAGTCTTTGGGGAGCAAATTACATTCTAAAGGAATATAACATAAATAAAAATTCATTTAGTTTGTGTGTACCCATTCAAGGTGAACAAGAAAGGTCGTAATTCCGACCATTCCTTCGATTTAAGACACTTAAATCAATGTTTGTTTAAAGAACCACACAAATCCCATTTTAACCTTAATTTTGAGGTTTATAAACGAAATGATAATTGTTTTGAATCAAGATAAAATACTTAGAAAACAACTGAAATTCTATTAATTTTGAATATGTCAAAAACGAAGATTAACAAAATCAGAACCTGCGAATTATTTGGGGGTGTTGGGGGATTTCGCCTTGGACTTGAAGGTTGGAATGGAAAGAGTTCTACATCAGGTTATAAAGAGGACTTGAATTCTAAATATGAAGTTGTATTCAGTAATCAATGGGAACCATCTACAAAGGTTCAACACGCCTCGATGGTTTATGAAAACAGATGGGGAAAAGACGGACATACAAACATTGACATAACAACATTGGACACAGACTTAATTCCTGACCACGACTTGCTGGTGGGTGGGTTCCCTTGTCAAGACTACTCTGTGGCTACTACTCTGAAAAATAGTAAAGGTTTAATTGGTAAAAAGGGGGTATTGTGGTGGTCAATACATAAAATTCTCACAGATAAGAAGAATCCTCCCAAATACTTATTTCTTGAAAATGTTGATAGATTATTGATTTCACCTTCAAAACAACGTGGAAGAGACTTTGCCATAATCCTTAAAAGTTTAGATGAATTAGATTATGTTGTAGAATGGAGAATTGTTAATGCGGCTGAATATGGGTTTCCTCAGAGAAGAAAACGAATTTTCATCTTAGCCTATAAGAAAGGTACTACATTATACAAAGAACTTGTTAAAGATGAACCATTAGAATACATACTTAATACAGGTGTTTTAGCAGAATCGCTACCTGTTGCTTTAAAAGAGAAATCAGATAATCTATCTGTTGTTAAATTGTCAGACGACATTGTAGACATTAGTAATAATTTCAACAAGGATATGAAGTTTGCTGGTTTTCAAAATGCTGGTATAATGGTCAAAGGAAAAGTATATTCTATCAAAACAAAGTCAAATTATGATGGGGATTATACTTTACTTGGTGACATTATTCAAAAAGATAAAGTGGGTGACGAATATTATATTGATAAGGATTCAATTGAAAAGTGGGAGTACTTAAAGGGAGCAAAAAAAGAAATTAGAAAAAATAGTGACGGATTTGAATATCACTACAGTGAAGGGGGAATGATTTTTCCTGACCCTTTAGATAAACCATCAAGAACTATTATAACAGGAGAAGGTGGAAAATCCCCTTCAAGATTCAAACACGTCATTAATACTAAAAAAGGACAGAGAAGATTAACCCCTATTGAATTAGAAAGACTTAATATGTTTCCTGATAACCACACATATTTGGAAGGTGTGAACGATACAAAAAGAGCGTTTTTTATGGGTAATGCTCTTGTAGTTGGGGTAATTGAACGTATCTCTAAACAATTAACGGAGAAAATTCTGAGCTAATGAATTACCAATCTAATGATTTAAAATCCATTTTAGAATATTCTAAAAATCTAATTGACAAATCATTAAGAGATGTTTGTGGAGAAGATTTACTTAGTAATACCTACAAAGGAAAAGGAAACTTTGGTCAGTTATTAGAAAAGTATTTTTATGGATACGAACCGAATTCAAAATCAGTGGCAGATTTTGATAAAGTAGGAATGGAACTTAAAACCTCTCCTTTAAAAATCATTAATAAAAATAAATTTAGGTCTAAGGAACGTTTGGTTCTAAACATCATCAATTATTTAGATATTCATTCAGAAAAATTTGAAGAGAGCACATTCCTTAAGAAGAATTATCACATTTTAATGATATTTTACCTTTATCAAATTGATGTTGAGGTAATTGATTATATAGTTAAAATCGTAGGGGATTGGAAAATACCAGCGGTAGATTTAGAGATAATCAAGAGGGATTGGGAATCTATTTGTGAAAAAATAAAAAATGGAAAGGCACACGAAATAAGTGAAGGAGATACGATTTATTTAGGTGCTTGTACTAAAGGGGCAAAAGGAGGTAATCTTAGACCACAACCATTTAGCCAAATTAGAGCAAAACAAAGGGCATTCTCGTTCAAACAGGGTTATTTAAACCATATTATTGCGAGTCTATCTAATTATAAAAGTGATTATGGTAAGTTAATATCAAGTCCTTTAGAACTCAGTAACAAGTCTTTTGAACAAATTGTGGTAGAAAAATTCAACCCTTATCTAAATAAATCGATAGAAGATATTGTTCAAGGGCTAAGTGAAAAATCATTTAACTCAAACTCTAAGAATTTCTTTTCCAATGTTACCAAACATATTTTAGGTATAGAGTTGAATCAAGAAATAGAAGAATTCGATAAGGCTGGTATAATAGTTAAAACTATAAGATTGAAGTCTAATGGGTTACCTAAAGAAGATGTCTCTTTTCCAAATTTCAGTTTCTCAGAAATTATAAATCAAGATTGGGAAGAATCAGATTTTAAAGATGTAGTAGAAAGTAAGTTCTTATTTGTTTTTTACCGATACACCCAAGACAATTCACTTATTTTGGATAAGGTAAAGTTTTGGAATATGTCCTTTGAAGAAATAAATGAATCTCAAAGAGTATGGGAGTTTACTAAAGAAATCGTTACCCAAGGTAATATTGTAAATAGAATTTATGAAGGTAAGAGATTTACGAACTTTCCTTCTAAAAAATTTAGCAAAGTATCACACGTAAGACCACACGCTTTAAATTCTAAAGATACATATCCCCTACCAATTAAAGACAAAGTCACCGGCCTTTCTGAGTACACAAAACATTGTTTTTGGCTTAATAACTCCTTTATAAGAGATAATATTTATTCAAAAGATTAGTATATTTTAATTTCTTTAAATCAAGACTTTTATTGGGTTTTTAGTATCAAAATCGGTACTTTTTTGAACCATTTCTATCGTAACAAATTGATAGGATAAAAAACCCATTTTCAACTTTCCACATCTTCAAAATCCCAATAAAATTTCAGTTTTCAACATCGAAATCGGGAGTTTTTTATTTCTGAATCTAATATAATTTGTTGAAATATATTTCGTGGGAAACCCTTCCTTTCGTGAACTAAGGTCATTTTTTTAGTATTTATAGTAAACACTTAATAAAATGAGATTAATGTCAATTATAAAACAACAAAAAGAGGAGAAACCCCAACCTAAAAGACCTGTAAAAATTCTTGTTACCGAGGCTCAGTTAAAAATGATAATAGATAAGACTAAAAATAATATTACTCAAATACTTGAATCAAATGGGAAATACATTTAAAAAGGTTAGTGATAAAGAAGGTGTACTTTTCAAAATTGAAAAGGATTTAAAATTAAATGATTTAGACAGAACAAAACCTTCTGTAATGTACCTTGAAAGACATTTTAAAAAATTACTTGATATTAATAATGTAGATAGTAATGTTATTGGATTTAGTGGTGAAATAACTCACCTTTCTCAATTCCTGTCATATTTTTTAGACCAATATCATATTGACTCACAATATCTTCAAATTGATAGTGAACTTGAATATCCTTATTTAGGAGAGAATTAGTTCAAATATTTTAATTCCCATATAAGATTTATAATTCTCCCTTTATAATCTGTGCCAAACAAATTCACCCGATCGGGTGAATTTTTCTTTTCTCACATTTTTAGATTATACTTTAATTGAGGAGACTAAAAAATTACCAAAAACCTTTGTTTAGGCGGCATTTAGGCACTTTCTTCATAATTTTAGGTTCAAATACTAATAAGTCTAATTTTATGAAAAAATTGAATATACTTTATGTGAGGGTTTCCTCATTTGAGCAAAATCCTGAAAGACAAAGAGTACAAGAAGACCAATATGACAAAGTGATTGAGGATAGAATTTCGGGTGCTGTTGCTTTATTTGAAAGGCCGGGGGGGAAAGAACTATTAAAACTTATAACACTTGATTTAGTAGGTTCTGTATCTTTCTGGCAAATCGACAGATGCGGTAGAGATTTAAAGGGAATTGTTGATTTTCTTCATTTTATGGTTGAGAGAAAAATTCCTGTCCATTTCATAGAACAAGGTCTTTCAACTTTAAATACAGATGGTACAGAGAACCCCATATCAAAAATGTGTATTGCGTTTATGTCAGTAATTGCTGAAATGAATCGAAATTTGATAAAAAACGCTCAAAGAGAAGGGATTGAATTAGCCAAGTTGAAGAAAAATGTATACTTAGGAAGAAAAATAGGAAGTAATGAAGACGTCCTTGATTTTCTGTCTAAATCAAAAAACAAGGCAGCTTTGGGTTTTCTGAAAAAAGGTTATAAAAATTCAGAAGTCTCTAAAATAGTGGGGTTACATCCCAATACAATTACCAAAATTAAGAAACTTGGATTATCCTCAAATCATAATAGGTCTTTAGCAGAATCATTAGCAAGTTGATTGGATTAAATGTCTTACTATGTCTCCTGATTTGGGATGTATAATAGGTTAATCGTTATATTATGGTCATTTGAGGACATTTTCAAGACATTACGAGAAAAGAATTAATCCCAGCGGGATCACTTCTTAGCTAGTAAATAGCACTAAAGACTCCGATTTCTAACGATTTCGGAGTTTTTTTATGCCTTTTAGGCACGGTTTTGTCCCCTATTGTATTTAATGTTTGGCTCAACAAAAAGTAAATTACAACCTAATATACCCATAGTAAACAGTCTGGGAAGACCCAGAAGTATTCTTAATTTTAAATGTAAAAACATTTGAAGTACTACCTGAAATTGTACTTCTTACTATAGAATTATTTGTTCCAGTAATTTGATTTGGTATGCTTATAAATTCAATTGGAGTTCCTCCTCCATTGTAAACCCAGGCATAGTGACTTCCAACAACTGGAACATTTGAGTTAGTCACAGTTACTGTAGCATTCCAAGCAATAATTCCATTGGGTATATTTGCAAAAACCCACATAACATAACTGCCTGATGTTACAGTAAAACTATAATCAGATTCTCCTGTTGCTACATTCCACGTGCCCGTTGTTTTAATAGCCACATCGGTTAACTGACTTCCACTTCCTATAAAATTAGTAGCATTCACATTCCCACTCACAGTTTGATTCCCAGTTATAGAGACATTGCCTCCAGAAAAACTAATATCATTGCCAGACTTGGCCCAATCTGTATTCACTCTCATCCAAGATGGAGTTCCTGAACTACCTGTATTCACATAAAAACCGGTAATACCATCGGTTTGATAAACCATTAAACCATTCGCTGGATTTGATATAGCTGTTCTTTGACCCGAAGTCATTCTTGGTATCAGTAATCCTTTATCAGTTGATGCCACGTGTAGCTTTGCAGAAGGATCAGGTGTAGAAGTACCAATTCCAGTTTGGGCAAAAACCTGCATAGAAAATAATACCCAGACTAAAACATAAATGCTTTTAATCATAGATGTATTTTAGATAACAATTCAAATTTATAAAAATATTTAAAATAGTTATAAAGACACTTTTGAATTTTATCGGGTCATTTAGTTAACTGTAGTAGAAGGCTTTACGAGTAAAATGATGATCAAAAAAAGTCTTTGAGGTAGGACTTTGGGTTGAGTAAACCGTAATAAGCTATAAATCCTTGATTATGTGCCAGTTAATTTAAATTAAAACGCCTCAGCGGGATCACCACCTAAATTATAAAACACTGTCTATTTCAATATAGACGGTGTTTTTTTTGTTTAACAACTACTTATTTACTAATCTGTCTTCAAAGTTTAATCCATCGGTCAAGTATTTAATCTTTGCATAACTTGTAATCAATAATACTATTGATTTTATTTGACAAATAAAGTAAAAAAGACATTCGTCTAAATTTATCTCATAACTAGCCTAAACAACACTCATGAAAATTATTTGTTTTGTTATCTTCTCCGTTACTTCTTTTTTTGTTGCTCAAGCACAACAAATGCCCTATAAATTTTCTGATAAGTGGAATATACCGTCTGGAAATGAACGCTGGGATTATCTGAAAATAGAGAATAATCAATTATATGTTTCGCATACTGATAGAGTTCACGTTTTGGATGCTATAAGTGGGAAACAATTAGGTGAAATAGATCATTTAAAAGGAGTACATGGAATTGCACCAGTATCAATAGTCGGTAAAGGATATATAACAAATGGCACAACAAATGAAATTACTGTTTTTGATTTAAAATCATTTATAGTGTTGAAAACAATCGCTATACCAGGTAAGAAGGCAGATGCTATTCTTTTTGACTTATATTCGAAACGTCTATTTATTTTTAATAATGGTAGTGGAAATGCGGTGGTAATGGACCCTAAAACGGATGAAGTAATTGGTCAAGTTAATATGGGTGGGGCCCCAGAATTTAGTGTTTCAGATTTAAAGGGAAGTATTTTTAATAATAACGAAGACAGTCATGAGATAGTGGAAATAGATGCAAAATCTCTTGTTATTAAAAATCGATTTTCTTTAGCTCCTAACGAGGTACCTACGGGATTAGCAATGGATGTTAAAAACCAACGATTATTCTCAGTTTGTAGAAAATCGAAGACATTGGTGGTTTTGGATTCTAAAACAGGTAAAATAGTCTCAACCTTGCCAATTGGTGCAGGAGTTGATGGTGTAGTTTATGACACCAAACTACATTTAGTTATCACTTCAAATGCAGATGGTACCGCCACAGTCGTGAAACAAACATCGAAAGACGAATACGCTGTTATTCAAACGATTCAAACTTCGAAAGGGTTAAGAACGATTGCTATTGATGAAAAAACAAATCGAATTTTCTTGCCAGGTGCTACCTATGGAGAAGATGGCAAAAGTTTGGTTGCAGCTAGTTTTGGAGTTTTAGTATACCAAGCAGATAAATAGAAAGTTAAGGTAAAAAATGCTTTGAAAAGTTTTGATTTTTTGACTTTCTTCACATGCCTAAAAGGTCTAAGAATAGGCTTTTAAACGAGAAATCCGTCTTCGTTTCTCATCAAACCTATCCGTAAAATATTCCCAAAAACGGTTTACTGTAGTTACTTGCTTCTCCCGTAAAGTCATAATTTCTTACGATAATCTCTAGGCGAAACTGCATTACTAAATATTCCATATTGAATCTAAGACTTCAAAGGATTTTCCAAATTCTATATTTTGACTAACTCTTTCCGCCTATTTTCCGACATTCGAATACATTGAAAAGGGAATGGAACGAAAGTACCATGAAGTGCTAGTGAGTGTTGAATCTTGCGAGCATCCTACTAGAAAAGGAATTAAAACAAGAAAACTAATCCTAAGAGTTTCATTTTTAAAAGTACTTAATTTTATAAAGAAAGCCTCTCGAAGTTCAAGAGGCTTAAATGTAAAATTTGATTCTCGATTTTTTCGAAATATTGGGTATACTCAACTTTTTTATTCCGGAATTACACGAATCATTAAAGTATCTGCATTGATACCAGTGAAAATTCCTAAGCCATTAGTAATGGTTGTGGGTGGTGTCGAAATATTTTGAGAGGTATTTCCACTGCGTTGATATAAGGAAGGGTAGTCAGGGTTTAATTTGAATAATATCATTCGGTGTCTGCCAAAATATTCAAAGGATTGACTTCTAATAACTTCCTGAGTACCTTGAACTGGTTGATTTCTGAAACGCGTTTCTGGACGAGGACGCGTGTCCGTGATTGGAAATTTGATGATTTCAACAGGATTCGTTTCCATCGATTCAACTACCGTAATGAAAAAATCATTTTGGGGATTAAGCCATTCAAGGTTAATATTGGTTTGAGAACTTCCAAATCCTCCTGATGGCCTTCCGTTAAATCCAGCAGATAAATCAATGGCTGCCCGTGTAATTAAAGTAGTACTAGCGATAAAACCTTGTGGTTTTGTAGGTATAGATGTACTTGCACTCACTGTTTTATTATTATATACAAATTTTAGCAAATAATTACCTCCTACCTTAATTAAAAAATGGCTAGAAGCTACATAGTTTCCTTCGGTCTCCTCCAATAGTGTTTCGTTTTGACCTTCTCCACTTAGGGTTATTTTAAGTCCCTTAACAGGAACTTCTAATTTAGTCGATTGTGCTGAATCCGCAGAATAAGGAATCTCTTTATGTACCTTAATATGTACTTGTTGTCCTGGAACTAAATACCCTTCTACTACTGGTTTAGGTAATGTTTCTATAAATCCAGAATCTAGTTCACTGCAAGCAGCTAGACTTAAGCAAGTAACAAGGCCGTAGAATATATTTTTCATGCAATGATTTATTTTAAATGATAAGTGAATGTGACATTGGGTGTTATGCCCAAATAATTTACATCAGTAATGTTTAGGTAACGATCCCCTGTATCTGGATCCTGCACGGTCTGGAATTTTTTATACCACACATTGTTGTGATTGTATACATTAAAAATGGAAAGACTTAGACTCGTTTTTGTGAAATTATAAGTAGCTGCTAAATCAAGGCGATGTTGTGCAGGGAATCGATTGCCATTAGTAGTTGAAGGTTCTGTATAATCACGCACAGTGCCATCTAAAAGTGTTACGGTGTAAGTGCCTAATATGGAGGTATAAGGTTTTCCTGTTGCGAATAGGAATGAGGTAGAGAAATCCCATTTGTTCCATTTATACATCCCTACTACTTTAAATTCATGTCGAACATCAAAATTGGATGGAAAAGGATCTGGAGAAAATATCGGAATCATTTTAGTGGATTGTGCTAAGGTATAACCTGCCCATCCGGTGAAATCTCCAAATTTCTTTTGGGCAAGAAAATCAATACCCCAAACTTTACCAGTTCCATTAAAGAAAGTTTCGCTGGCTTTTAATCCTTCTCCAATTTTTGGTATAAACCTCAAAGTATAACGCGTATCATTTTGAATATCCTTGAAATAGGCTTCTACATCAAATAGATAGTCTCCTTTTTCATAACTTCCACCCAAGATAAGATGTGTTGCAGAAGTAACTGGTAAATCACCACCATCAGCTAAAACCCAGAAATTTCTGGAACCAGCAATAATATCCTCTCGTTCTATTTGTTTCGCAAATTGATAATAGATTCCATAAGCACCCTTCAGTTTGAACTCTTTCGAAAGGTGTAAAATAGTATTAAATCTAGGTTCATAATACATATTTTTAGTTACCCCAAAATAATTCACTCGAATACCTGGAGTCATTTCCAGTTTATTTGAAAATAAACGAATTTTATCTTGCAGATAAGCCGAAACGATCATACTGTTATTTTGTTTCGAAATAATCTTTATCGTATCATTTTGGCTATAACTGTAGTCAATTTTCAGTTGAGATGCTTGGATTCCCCAGGAGACAAAATGATGCTCATTTAATTTTCCTTCTACATCTGATTTGAAGCTAAAATCTAATAAATTGTTATTTTCAAGGGAACCAAATTTTAGTGTTTGGCTTGTTCCATTTGATCGGTTGAAATTGTTCTGATTTGAATTATCTCGATTCGTATAAAAATTCGAGAAACTAACTAGTGAGTTTGAATACCACTTATTGCTCCATTTTCTTGACCATTTTAATGAACCACCAGTATTTCCCCAGCTTGATAAATCGGTATTGGATACCCCGCCTGTGCTATTATTGCGAAAAGGTAGGTTGAACGATTGTGAGTTATCCATTATGTCATCCCCTTTATATAAACTCAGAGCGATTACATCATGATCATTAGGCACATAATTTATTTTTGCATTGGCATCGTAGAAGTAGGAATTAGCTACGGTAGCACTTTGGAATTGTCTAAATCCTCGACCTCCAAAACCTCCTCCCCCTGAGGAAGAATTAGTGCTAACCGGTTTTAATGATTCCGCGATTTTATTATATAACGGTCCGGCCCAGGAGCGTCTTGCTGCCACTAAATAGGTGAATTTCTTGCCAATTGGCCCTTCTGCCATCATATTAAAAGACATAGCGCTTAAATCTGCCTGTAAATTGTGGTATCGATTATTTCCATTTTTAGATGTGATTTCCATTACAGATGAAATTCTTCCTCCAAATTTTGATTCAAATCCACCTTTGAACAGCTGTACATCTTTGATTGGATTTGAATTAAATGCGGAGAAAAAACCATACAAGTGATCTACATAATAAACTGTGAAGCCATCATAGGTTACTAAGTTTTGGTCAGGAGTTCCGCCCCTGACATACAATCCCGATGAATTTTGATTAGCGGCACTTACACCTGGCAATAATTGAAAAGCTCTAAATATATCTTTTTCACCAATGTTGGGAAGTTTGGCAATATTTTTAGGAGTTATCTTATACATTCCAATTTCCTCATTCGCCTTCATCACTTCTGTTTTCTCACCTACCACTGTAACTTCAGTTAACTGTTCTTCATCCGATTCCAGTTCTATAATGAAATTCTTAGTAAGAATGTCTGGATTTAAAAACACTTTACGTGATTTGTATCCCAAATATCGAACAAGTAATGCACAGGTATCTGAAGGTATATTGGGTAAAGAATATTGTCCATCTACATTGGTACTCACCCCTTTAGAAGTTGATGGAATACTAATCGAGGCAAATGGAAGTGGTTCTCCTGAAACGGCATCAATCACTAAACCGCTTATTGAAAAATTATTTTTATTTGATTTCCCTATATATGCTTTACCATATTTTTTTTCTACATCGGGAATTTTGAAATCGATAGGAACAATATGAATGATACTATCTTCCGTCACATAGGATTTGTAAGGCGTATTTTTTAATGACTCTGAAATACCTTTTTCTAGTGAGATTTTATTAAACCAATAGCTAATCCGAGTCTTAGGATCTACTTTCTCATCTAACAGGATGGGATATTTGTATTTGGATTCTAAAGCGGTTTTTATATCAATGATGCGTTTGAAATCAAAAAATTCATCCTGAATAATTTTAAATTTTTTCTCTTGTGCTGAAACCTGTAGCGAAATGGTTAGAAGCAAAAGAAATACAGATAGTTTTTTAAACATATATTTGGTTTAACATTAAACCAAATATAGCTTTAAATAAACGAATGCTTTGTCCTTTATAGACAAAAGGGCTTATTATGTAGATTAAAATAAGCGGGTAATATTTGCGAATAATGTATTAATTACTTCTCAAACACCCTCTTCAGCAACTCAGTCGTCCTAGCCATCGGATTTGCACGTATATCTTTTTCTTGCTTTGCAATCTCACTATAAATGCCCTCCATCGCCTTTTCGGTTACATAAGCACTGAGGTCTGGGTTAATCTTCTTATTACTGAAAGGAATGGCGTTGTAGGCCGTGATGGCTCTTTCCCAATATTGTGTTGCTTTTACTTTATCTAAGGATGTTTTAACGATAGGATTAAAGGTAGATTTTAAATTATCGGTTGTTTTAGAACGCAAATAAGTAGTAGCTGCTGTTTCATCGCCTCGTAAAATAGTTAGCCCATCCGTAATAGTTATTTGTTTAATAGCGTTCACAAAGATGGGTGCGGCCGTAGCAGAAGCATCTTCTGCAGCGCGGTTCATACTGAGGATGAAATCGTCCGCTAATTGGTTTAGACCTACGCTTCTGAGGGTGTTTTCTACTTTAGTGGCTTCAGGTGGCATGAGGATTTTAAGGGCGGCATTTTTGAAGAATCCGTCCGGTTTTGCGAGCGTTGAACAGCCTTTTTCGGCACCAACACGTAAAGCTTCTTTGAGGCCATTGGCGATATCATCTGAACTTAAACCTGTTTTTTGAGCGCCTGAAGCGATTTCGGTGGCTTTTTTGAGAAGGCCTTGGAAGGATTGGGAATGAGCGTTAAAGCTGAGAACTAGTATGAGTAAAAGTATTTTTTTCATGTTATTTTAAAGAATAAAGCATAAAGCACAAAGAATAAAGTAGGAATCCCCTGCGGGGATGACCATATGAAATATTTCCTCCGGACTCATTTCCTCCGGACTAAGGTCCACTACCCACTGTATAAATTTACCGAAATATCCCTATCTTTAAACACACTTTTATTAAACCTCTATGAAATTACGTTACCTACCCCTTTTATTGCTACCCCTCTTTTCTAACGCACAATCCAATGTCGACAGTCTGTTTATCAAGAAGATGTCAGACGAGATTATGACAAACGGGAAGGCCTATGACTTATTGTATGAGTTAACTAAAAAGATCGGTGGTCGTTTAGCCGGTTCGCCGCAGCAACAAAATGCGGTGATTTGGGGGAAGAAGAGTTTAGAGGCGATTGGTGCTGATAAAGTGTTTTTGCAGCCTTGCAAAACGCCTAATTGGAAGCGTGGCGGGAATGATTTTGTGGCGATTACGGGGGTGAATGGAGAGGCGAGAATGCAGCCATTGGCGGCTTTGGCCTTAGGGAATTCAATGGGCTCCAATGGATTAATCGAGGCGGAAGTGGTCGCAGTGGCTAGTTTCGAGGAATTAGAAAAGCGGAAGGATGAGGTGAAGGGAAAGATTGTGTATTACCATAGTGTTTTTGATCCTACGAAGATTCAGACTTTTAAGGCTTATGGTGAGAGTGGCGCTTTTCGCCGTTCTGGTGCGAGTAGAGCCGCGAAATATGGGGCTGTGTCGGTGATGATTCACTCGCTGAGTACTGCGCCGGATAATATGCCTCATACGGGCAGTATGAGTTATGATGAGGCGTATCCGAAGATTCCGGCGGTTGCTTTGGGTCCGGATGATGCGAAGATGTTGTATGCTTTGGCCAAAAAAGGAACCATCAAAGCCCAGTTACAAACCTACGGTTTCTTCCTTCCAGACGCGGACGAAAACAACGTAGTCGCTGAAATCCGCGGATCCGAATTCCCAGACGAATTCATCACCTTAGGCGGTCACTTGGATAGCTGGGACGTAAACGAAGGTGCACACGACGACGGTGCCGGTATCGTCCAAACGATGGAAGTGTTACGCGTCATGAAAGCCGTAAACTACAAACCCAAACGTACGATTCGTTTTGTCCTATTCGCAAACGAAGAAAACGGCGTTCGCGGCGGAAACGAATACGCCAATCAAGCCAAAATTAACAAAGAGAACCACATCTTCGTTCTCGAAAGCGACGAAGGCGGCTTCACCCCTCGCTCGATTGGAATAACGGCCTCTCCTACTCAATTAGCTAGATTTCAAACCTGGAATTCCTTATTGAAACCCTACAGTTCTGAAATTACTGCAGGTGGTGGCGGTACGGACATTGGACCGATGTTAGGAGTAAATAAAGCCACCATTTTAGCGGGATTAATTCCAGATAGCCAACGCTATTTTGATCTACACCACGCAAAAACGGATGTATTTGAAAACGTAAACAAAAGAGAATTACATTTAGGCGCCGTGAACATAGCGGCCATCATCTATTTAATTGATAAATACGGCGTAAAATGAGATTAACGACATTATTTCTGCTTTTTGCTTTTGCTGGTTTTTCGCAAAAGACTTCTTATTCAGTTCTTGTCTACACGAAAAATGGCCCAGGCTACGTGCACGATAATATTCCCTCTGCGGTAGCTGCGGTTCAGAAGTTAGGCGCTGAAAATCGCTTTCAAGTGGATGTATCTGCTGATCCGGTGGTGTTTGAAGAACAGAATTTAGCCAAATACAAAGTCATCATCTTCACCTCCACGAACAACGACGTCTTCGACTCAGACGCTCAGCGCGTCGCTTTCCGCCGCTACATCGAAGCCGGTGGCGGATTCGTGGGTGTGCACTCGGTAACGGGAACAGAACGCAAATGGAGCTGGTTCAAATCGATGGTTTGCGAAACTTTCTCTTGGCACGCCAAGTTCCAACCCTTCTCGGTCATCAACATCGCCCCATCGCACCCATCCCTAAAAGGTGTTCCTTTAAAATGGACGAAAGAAGACGAATGCTATTTTGGCTTTGAACTTTACCCTGGCATCCAAACCTTGATGATGCACGACGTAACCACCTTAGACCAATCTCAAAAAGACCTCATCACGAAACACAAAGGCGTTTACGGCGATTATTTTCCAGCAGTTTGGACCCAACACTTCCAAGGCGGTCACATCTGGGTCACTACGCTTGGCCATGCAAAAGAAAACTACCAAGAGCCTACCTACTTGAACCACTTGTTGCAAGGTATTAATTACATCGCTGGCCAGGTTCGCAAAATCGATTACTCGAAGGCATTCTCGACGGGGAAAGATGATGGGTTGAGGTTTTAAAAAACAGGCTTTAATTTTCCTTTTTTCGGGAAAAATGCCCATTTTTGCACCATGATTAGAGTATTATTAGTGGCTTTGGCCTCCCTGTTCGTTCTAAATTCCTGTGAAAAATCCTCCACTGAAATCGAGGCAGAGGTGCGCGATTTATGGTTGCAAAATCTTCAAAAAGAGCACGTTACGGGTGTGAATGTATTGGACGTTTCTTTAGTTCAAAAGAGTGATTCCCTTTACACCGGTGTATTGAAAACGAAGGAGCCGGAAGGTACTTTCTTGTATAACCTAGAAGTTACCCTCGCAGGAGACAAACTTTCTTATGAAGTAATCGGCGATGGTATTCCGACCGATGGCCGAAATACCCACGAACCCGATGATCAGCCTGTAGAGCTGGATTCCTTACATCAATAATATTTTTCCGGTACGTCCTTCTGTTTGGTAAGCCTCAATGGCCTCTTTGAATTGTGCCAAAGGATAGGTAGCCTGAATATCTAATGTCACTTCTTGGCTTAATAGAAGAGAGAAAACCTCTTTGATGGCTTTCTGTATTCCATCAAATCCTAATTCTGCCCACCAAGAACTCAGCCACCAGCCCTCAACGCTCAGTTTTTTGAAAATTAAAACGCCGGAATGTAATGGAATGGGTTCTTGACTCAATAGGCCAAACACGAGCATCTTTCCGCCAGTTCTGAGGCAATTTAGGGCTTTGGCCCCCTGATCCCCACCTACCGCATCAAATACATAATCGATTCCCTCAGGGAATATCTCCTTCACTTTCTTCGTCAAGCTTTCTGTTGCTACGTCTATAACCGCCGTAGCCCCTAAATCCAATAAAGTTTGCTTTTGATCTTGTCGTCTCACCGTAGCGATGACATGAATACCGCGCATCGCAGCTAATTGAATGACAACCTTACCCCAGGCTGATGCACCCGCAGTAATCAATAAACTCCCCCCTTTTTGAAGTCCAGAGGTCTCTATCATACCATAAGCGGTCACCGGATTCACAAAAGCCTGACAGGCCACCTCATCCGACATTCCCTCTGGAATAGGTATCAAACCCGCATCCGAAACGCAGGTAAACTCTTTCCAAGTACCCACAGAGGTAAAAATGACGCGTGTGCCTTTCGGAAACTTAGCTGATTCCTCCACAACTCCAGCTGCTTCAAAACCCGCACTACTTGGTAAATTAGGAGTAATGCCATATAGCCCTCTCACAAACATCATATCGGATGGATTGATGTTACGAGCCGTAATGCGTATGAGCGCTTCGCCTTGTGCAGGCGATGGCATTTTTATTTCTTCTAATTGAAGTACATTTTCAGGTAATCCAGTTTCGTAAAAGACAACTTGTTTCATGGTCTATTTTTTCAAGTATTGATAGCGTAAATTACCATATTATTTCTTTAAATTGTTTAAAAATAGATTAGAATATGCAGGCATTTTCATTGAAGAATCAAGTAGCCCTCATTACGGGCGCTAGTAAGGGAATCGGATTCAGTATTGCGGAGTTTTTTGCGGAGGCTGGAGCGCAGGTGGTCATCAGTAGTCGGGACCAACCTACTTTAGATCAATTAGCCCAGGAATTGCGGGACAAAGGATATGAGGCGACAGGAATTGTGTGCCACGTGGGTAAGATGGATCAATTGGCGTCACTCGTGGAAAAAACGATTGCCAAATACGGCCAAATCGACATTCTCGTGAATAATGCGGCCACTAATCCGACTTTTGGCCCTATTCACGATACTACGCTGGATACTTTCGATAAGATTATGAACGTGAACCTGAAGGCACCATTTGAGTTAATGCGCTTATGTCTGCCTCATCTTCAGAAATCTGCTAACGCGTCCGTGATTAACATTAGCTCTGTGGGCGGTATTTCTCCGGAACCCGGATTGGGGATTTATAGTGTGAGTAAGGCGGCGCTTATTTCGATGACGAAGGCTTTTGCCAAAGAATGGGGCGACTTCAATATCCGCGTGAACGCCATTTGTCCGGGATTGATCAAGACGAAGTTTTCGGAGGCGCTTTGGTCCAATGACAAAATACTTCAACATACGCTTCGTCAATTACCGATTAAACGCATAGGCACGCCGGAGGAAATCGGAGCTACTGCTTTATACCTTGCCTCACCAGGAGCGTCTTACACCACCGGAGCAGTGATTACTGCTGATGGTGGCTTAACCATTTAATTATGTTTGTTTCAGATAAAGCACTCGAACTTGTACCTCGTTACCGGGCATTCCTCGATAAATACATTATTCCTTTAGAGCAAGGGGCCATTTATGGTTCTTTTCGGGCTCATTTGCCTGCCTTGCAAGCACTACGCACTAAAGCGAAAGCAGAGGGATTGTTTGCCCCTCACCTGCCCGTTTCACATGGAGGACTTGGTTTGTCCTTAGTGGAATTTGCTTCGATCTCAGAAGTGTTAGGGACGAGCCCTTTGGGACATTACGTTTTTAATTGCAATGCGCCAGATATAGGGAATATGGAGTTGATGCATCAATTTGCTTCTCCCTTTATACAAGAGAAATACCTAATGCCATTAGAGCGGGGTGAGATTCGTTCTTGTTTTGCGATGACGGAGCCTGAGCATGCGGGAAGTAATCCGGTGCACATGTCTACGACCGCTGTACGAGAGGGTGATGAATATGTGATTAATGGACACAAATGGTTTACGTCCTCTGCGGATGGAGCATCCTTTACGATTGTGATGGCGGTGACGAATCCTTCGGCGGAAAATAAGTATGAACGGGCGAGTATGATTGTGGTGCCTTTGGATAATCCTGGATACCGGTTGATTCGCAATATTCCCATTATGGGAGATGAGGGCGAAGACTACCTTTCCCATAGTGAGGTGGAGTTTGTGAATTGCCGAGTGCCGGTGTCTCATTTGATTGGGACGGAGGGATCGGGTTTTACCTTAGCGCAGGTTCGTTTAGGACCAGGTCGTATTCACCACTGTATGCGTTGGATTGGGATTTGTGAGCGGGCGTTAGGGATGATGTGTGACCGAGCGATTGAACGAGAATTAAATCCAGGACATTCGCTAGCGATGCAGCAAACCATTCAAAATTGGATCGCGGAGAGTGCAGCGGAGATTAAGGCCTCTCGCCTCTTAGTATTAAACACAGCCCACATTATCGAAAATAAAGGTGCTAAGGCGGCCAAAGAAGATATCTCTACCATCAAGTTCTATGTTTCGGATGTGTTAATGAAGGTAATCGATCGGGCGATTCAGGTGCACGGAGGATTAGGAATCACCGATGATACGATGCTGTCCTTCTGGTACCGGCACGAACGCGGTTCACGTATTTATGATGGACCAGATGAGGTGCATAAGTCGGTATTAGCGAAGAGTATTCTTAAATCACGTAAAGGCTAATGGAAGGCTTTGAAAAATTACCGGCATATTTAGGCGTTCCTTCCGTGGAGGTTACGGCTTTTCCAGGTGGATTCTCGAATCTGACCTATCAGGTAAGTGCTGGTGAGGAGACTTATGTCTTGCGCAGACCTCCGCACGGATTGAAGATTGCCAAAGCCCACGATATGATTCGGGAGTTTCGGGTATTGAAGGCCTTAGAAAAGGCGGGATATACGAAGATGCCGCATCCCATTTCTTGCTGTGAGGACGAGGCCATTATAGGGGCGCCTTTTTTCCTGATGGAGAAGGTGGAAGGAATGATTATTAGAAATCGTCCGCCGGCGGAGGCGTCTTTATCGTTTTTTCGCAACCTTTCACAATCTACCCTAGATGTCTTAATCGATTTGCATTCGCTGGAATTATCCGACTCAGGCCTAGGAGCTTTAGGGAAACCGGAGGGATATGCGTTACGTCAGGTGCAAGGCTGGGCGGAACGTTTTCAAAAGGCGAAGACTTCGGAGGTTCCTTCCATCGAGGAGGCATTTCAATGGCTTCTTTCTGCGATTCCTTCCAGCTCTGATGTCGCCTTCATTCACAACGACTTCAAATACGATAACTTAGTCATTACGACTACTGGAGAAGTGCAGGCAGTGTTGGATTGGGAAATGGCTACCGTGGGAGATCCGCTGATGGACTTGGGAACGACTTTGGCCTATTGGGCGGAGGCAGCAGATGAGGATATATTGAAGATGTTTAATCTATCCTATGTGCCGGGTAATTTTACCCGCCGCGAGGTGATTGACTATTACGCCTCTAGAACGGGACGAAATATGAGCGAAATGGTTTTCTACTATGTGTTTGGGCTATGTAAAGTGGCCACTATCGCTCAGCAGATTTACCAACGATTTAGTTTAGGGTATTCGAAAGACCCGCGTTTTAGTGTATTAAATCAAGTCGTGGAGGCCGCCGGCCGAAAAGCGATCGCATCTATTCAAACAGGTAACATATGAAAATCAACAACGTGTGCATCTTAGGTGCCGGAACTTTAGGAACAAGAATTGCTTTACAGGCTGCTTTGTCAGGCTTTCAAGTAGCTGTTTATGACATTAATGCGGAGGCATTTGTGGCTTCGAAGAAAGTGATGGCTAAGATTCTTCGATCGCTTTCGCTGACGGATGAAATTATTGCGACGATAAAATTCACGACGGATCCTGCGGAGGCCGTAGCTGACGCGGATATAATCTCGGAGTCGGTGACGGAGGAATTGCCTTTGAAGCGTCAGGTGTGGGCGCAATTTTCCGCTTTAGCGCCAGCTAAGACGATTTTTACGACCAATACCTCGTATTTATTGCCTTCCATGCTAGTGGATTCGGTGGATCGCCCTTCCCTATTTTGTGCCTTCCATTTCCATGATGTGTTTATGGCAAAGGTGGTGGATATCATGCCGCATGCAGGAACTTCTGAGGAGGTCATTAGTCTATTGGAAGATTTTGGTAGAGCCTTGCAACAAGTACCGGTTATCGTCCGTAAGGAGAATCCTGGTTATATCTTCAATTTTATGCTGATGGCCGTATTAGGCGCTGCGGGTAAGTTAAGGACGATGGATGTTGCCTCAATTGAAGATATAGATAAGTCTTGGATGGTGAACTGGCATATGCCGGCGGGACCCTTTGGCATAATGGACAGTATCGGTTTAGATACGGCCTGGCATGTTACTAATAATTTACCGGACGCTAGTTCTCAAGCCTTCGCGGCCTTGCTTAAGACCTATGTGGATGCGGGCAAGCTAGGAGAAAAAACAGGGGAAGGATTTTATAAATACCCTGCCCCTGCGTATAGAGATCCTGATTTTATTAAATAAGCTATTCAGGTTGGTATATCCGTTCTGCATTTTTTAATACTTCGGCTTTGTCCAAAGTCATCACCTTCGTCTTCTGAGCCTGATACAGTTCGCGTTGATCCGCGAAGTGTTTCGACTCCGGATGTGAACTTGCACCAAAAGTATTTACCGTCTCAATCAGTGGCAAGCCACCGCCTTTGGGAAACTTCACAAATCCTATGTAGGCATCACCGCTATTCATTTTGCGTTGTGATTCGCCAAAAGGCTCAGACATCACCGCCGCTAACACATCCGGCATTCCGGCTTGTGGCCAATCTTGATCTCCTCTTTTCAAGCGCTGGAACTCCCCTAGTGTCACGTCCAAACGGCCGTATTGCTTCATCAAGAAATCATGCACGTATTGTGTTAGCTCTACAGCCTCGGATTCTGTTAAGGGATCTTTCGAAGCATCGTGGCGAATTTTAGAAGCCCCGTAGTAAGCGATGTTATAATACAAGGCACCCACACTCTCGATATTGGTCACGTGATTCCATTCTTTTAAGCCTTTGATGATGGTCGCTAAAGCTGGGTATTTAGCAGCATCTAAGGAGAAAAGCAATGAAGCATCGTATCCGTAGGGATATAAGATCTTCGCTGGTAATTGACGATCGAACTTGATGCGTTTCAAATCTTCCCAACCAATTTTGTCGTAGGTATCAATTAAGTCCTTAGCCCGCTGTGAACGGTTATTGTGATAGGTCTCGTAACCGTCGTATTTATCATAGTTCGCCGGATTCAGATTCTCGTTAACTGCTGTAGCCATAAAAGGCGAATGATTTGTATTAAACAAATATCCAGCCGCTGGATTTAGGTGCTGCGGTAATTCATTCAGCGGTTTGAATTTTTCCCAAAGTGTCTCCCGCGTATTTCCAGGTAGTGTGGAGGCCCAGTTGTATTTGGCATTACGATACGGCATCTTGCCATTCGAGATATAAAAGATATTGTCCTCCTTATCCGCGTACATGATGTTGAACATAGGTAAGTGATTCTGGTTTAAAGCCGCCTTGAATTCCGTGAAGTTCGTAGAGCGGTTCATCGCGTACCACTGTTGTAAGGCACCTGCATCCATTAAGGACGGAAGACGGAGAGAGAAATAGCCACCCTTAGGTGATTTCACCGTAGGGCCGTAAATGGATTCGTAGGCCATCTTTGAAACAGGGAAAGGAATCCCTTTGATGCTCAGTTTTATTTTTCTTTTTACCAACGGCAACCATTCGCCATCCACCTCGTATTGATCCGGATGTGCTTTGTCCGTCTTTAATTGATAGACGTCGATTTTATCTTGGAAGTTCACCGTATGCGCCCAAGCGAGATTAGGTGTTACTCCGTGGAAGATCAATGGGCCACCCGGGAATAAACCTCCCAAGATATTCCAACCCTCTTCTGACTGCACGTGTGCCTCGTAGAAAGCCGTAGCGCCCTCGATAGGCTGATGCGCGTTAATGACTAACATCGGCTCTCCTGTAGCCGATTTTGAGCCCTTAATGGCAAAGGCATTACTTCCCTCTCCTGTAAAGCCGGGAAGTGAGGGAATGGAGCCATCGAGGATTTTGGGTAAAGCCTTATCCACTCCACAGAAGATCGCCACCGAAAACATCGTCGTCGCGATATAATCTTCTATTGCGATGGGGAACACATGTTTGTTTACCACTTCCGAAGGATGCGCTTTCCCATAGGCCTCAAGACCCATCAGGTAGCCCTGCACTAATTGTAAAAACTTAGGATCCATCGATTTAATCTGCTGATCTACCACCTTGCGTGTGTTCAATAAGCCGAAGACAAAATCCACCGGAGCACCTTTCTTTCCTAAATACGTTCCTAATTTGCCCTTACCCGTCAAAATCAAGGTCTGAATCGTCTTAAAGTCATCCTCTGAATGCGCCCAGGCTAAACCATAGGCAACCTCAGGATCCGTAGGGGCAAAAATGTGAGGCACCCCGTAGGTATCGCGAGCGATAGTGATTTTATCCTTTCGGATAAGAGGTTGTTGGGCATTCGCAGTAAAGGCAAATAATACTAAGGCAATAAAGAGAATTCTCATTTAGAATTGGGGTTAGCTAATAGGTTTGCAAATAATCTCCAAGCTCCTGGAACACCCGCCGGTAATTCCCGGAAGAAAACGAGTCCGGTATAGATGAACTGTCCTTTTCCGTACTTAGTTACTGCGATGTTGCCTTTGTTTTCGGCTTCACCAGGATCTGAAAATCCAAGTGGAAACTCGAAATGAGGATCATTTGTTTCGGCCGTGTAAATACTGCGTTCTTGAATCCAGTCCTGGAAATCCGTTTCGCTGATTTTATTAGGGCTGTTAAATAGTGGGTGATTCGGTTGAAAGAATACAGGCTTCGCTTCCTCTTTTGTGATTCGATTGCGAGTTACTTGCAATGGATAGGGCGACATGCTCGACTTCATCGGTCCTAAGAAACTGGCGGTATTGTATTGTACCACGTAATTTCCGCCGTTTTCGATGTATTTCATGATTTCGGGATAGGCATTTTCCCAATACTCATTGGTATTGTAGGCTCTCACTCCGGTAAGCACTACATCGTATTTTTGAAGATTTGCTGCCGTTAAGTCTTTTTCCCCTAAGAAATCGACTTCATAGCCCATTTGCTTTAGTGCCTCAGGGACTTTATCGCCGGCTCCTTTGATGTAGCCTAGACGATGGCCTTTTTTCGCAAAGTCGACGTGCAATAAGCTCAAGTTCACGGGTGTGAAATAGCGTTGCGTAGGGATGTGAGGGTATTCGATGGTTTGCAAGGTCAAGGAATCCACCCAGTTTTCAGTTCCAGAAGTGATGTGTAATTGGATGTTGCTCGATAGTTTCCCTGTAGGTACCGATGCTTCAGTAAAGGAAATAGGCCATTCGTGCTTCTCTCCTGCTTTCATTCCGTCTTTTAACGCGATGTTTGCCAAAACCGATGCTCCCGACTTCACCTCGATTTTACCTGGCTTTAAGGCCGCTAATGCCGTGATGGAGACGTTAATGCTTTTCGTTGCTTTGCTGCCCTTAGGGAGTAAAACTACGTTAGAACTCAGACTAAAGACCGTTTTAGGGGTTATCGCGATAGGTTGAAGAATCTCCCCTTTTACTGGATCAATGATTAATTCTTGAACCGGTTTCTCTAGAGAAAATTCTTCCCCTTGAATCATAAAAGTGGCTTTTGCCGTATAGGCAGGATCTACTTTTGCTTGACCGATCTTCTGTTGATCACTCACATTAAAGTGTCCAGTTGCTTTCGCTTCTTGTATCCAATATGGTTGCGTAATGGGCGCGGAGGCCGTAATGCTACGATTGAATGGATATTTTTTATAGGGTTCTAAACTGCCCTTAATGGTCGAATCCATCCCTGCGAAGGAAATCTTCACATTTTCCACCTGAATAGGTGCGCGAACGATAAATTCTGTCTTTATCGGCAGTTTTTCACCTACCGCTATGATGCCTTGTGAAGTTGTTGCGCCTAAGTAAATGCCGGCAGCATTGACAATCCATGCGTTGATTTCGTTCAATTTCTTCTCAGTCCATGGGCTTTTAGGAAGCGCTTGAATGGATTTTTTTAAACTAATCAGAGCCGAAATGCTTTCGTATGGTTTTTCTGGATTGTAGGCTTTGATGATGGGAATGATAAGCGCATCGATGTTCGGATTCACGCGATTCCAAGAGGCGTCTACCCCATCCCACAAGTATTCCTTAGGAGCATCACCGCCTAAGGTGGCGAAGTATTCGGTACTTCTTCCGCGGTCTACCGCAAAGCCAAAACCTTGGGATTTATGCTGGCTGCGGCTGTAGGCGGCTAATTCACCGGTGCTTTGGCCTAAAAATGGTAAATAATCGCCAATATTCACTTTGAATTGGGAGTCAGAGATGGTTGAATTTCCCGTAGATCCCGGGAAACGGAACGTATTCCACAATAAGCGTTTCGCCTGCCAAACATCTACCCCCTGTTTCAATTGTTCCGGGAACATTTTGGAGTCTGCCGCTGCTTTATAAGCTTCGATGGCGAGTGCCGCGGAGGCTGAGTGATGCCCGTGTCCGGCACGCGCATCCGGTGGAAAACGCGTGAAAATGATATCAGGACGTGTTTTTCGAATCACCCAAACTAAGTCAGAGAGAATCAGTTGCTTATCCCAAAATGCCAAAGCCTCATCCGTCGACTTCGAAAAGCCAAAGTCAAAAGCACGGGAGAAATATTGATTTGCGCCATCGATTCTCCTGGCCGCTAACAATTCTTGTGTTCTAATCAGTCCTAAGGGCACACCTTGCTCGTCGCCGATAAGGTTTTGGCCTCCATCTCCCCTAGTACACGCAAAATAATTCGTCTCCCAATGTTGCTGCTGGGCAAACCAAGTCAACATATGCGTGCTTTCATCATCTGGATGAGCTGCCACGTGTAACACGGTGCCGAGCACCCGTAATTTTTGCAAATCTTTGCCTAATTGGGCTGATGTGCGTTGTTGAGCGAAAGCTGGAAGGGCCAAAAAGGCCAAAAGGATGAGTTTTTTCATTAGTTCAACATGTTTCGGTTCCATGGTCCACGGTAATTTCTTGCTAGAAGAGCAGTTGCTTCCGGATCATTTAAAACTGTTTTTGTTCCTGGATCGTAGGAAAGTGGTCTACCTAATTTCATCGAAAGATTCGCAATAATGCAAGATGCCGTAGAAATATGCCCTTCTGAGATATCTGCAATAGGTTTTGAACTTTTATCGATCGCAGCTAAGAAATCAAGCATGTGTCCACGTGTGGCCGGAGCTGCATTCAATTCGATGCGATCCTCCTTTAGATCCTCTGGATACTTTTCTTTTTCGTAAACCACGTCCATATGCAATTTCTCGCCTTTCGGATCCGTAGGCGTAAAATCGTATTTCATTGTGCTCATTCGAAGGGTTCCTTTTTCTCCATAAATGGTTAAACCCCACGGATATTCTGGATCTGGAGGAGTTCCCCAGCTTCTATGTTGCCAAACACAATTCAACCCATTGTATTCAAAAACGGCCGTTTGCGTGTCAGGGATATTGGATTTGCCCTCTTTTTGGACATAGATCCCTCCTTCTGAACTCACGCGATTAGGCCAGCCTAAATCCAGCATCCAGCGAGCCGTATCGAACATGTGGATGCACATATCGCCCATAATTCCATTTCCATATTCCTCAAAAGTTCTCCACCAGCGGGTGTGCGGCAAACCATCATAAGGACGCAAAGGCGCAGGTCCCGTCCACATTTCATAGTCAAAATAGTCTGGAACGGCCTGGACTGGAGGATTTCCGTTATTGCGCATGTGGTAATAGCAATACATTTCTACGTGTGCCACTTTACCTAATAACCCTTTGTCGATGATTTCTTTTTTGGCTTGAATCAGGTGTGGTGTACTTTTCCTTTGCGTCCCCACCTGAACCGTTTTACCGTATTTTCTAGCCGCCGCTACCATCGCCTCACCTTCTAGCACATCTACTGAAATAGGCTTTTGGACATAAACGTGTGCGCCAGCTTTTACCGCATCGATCATTTGCAAGGCATGCCAATGATCCGGGCTGCCCACTAAGGCAATATCTAATTCATTTTCCTTCAATAGTTGGCGGTAATCGCCGTAAAGGCGCGGTGTTTTACGTGATTTTTGACGAGCAGCTACGAGTTTTCCTGCTTCTGTTAACATATTTCGATCCGGATCACACAAGGCCACCACTTCTACAGGCACAACCTGCATTAAACGGAATAAATCGCTTTTCCCGTACCAACCAGTGCCTATAAGGGCCACTCGATAAGGTCGTGTAGGATTCACTAAATCTAATCCATAAGCGCCAAAAGTAGACAAAGCCAAAGCAGCCGATGCCCCTTTCATAAAATGTCTGCGGTTAATATTGAATGTTTTCATAGGATGATCGTTAAGACTGATTCAGCCGGTATTTCTAGGTTTAGTTTTTCTATGCTCAGGTTCTTTTTGCGGCCCTCGTTTTGGACTAATAACACTGTTTTTCCATCTGGTCGCTTGAAGGCTGCTGCCTGAATCCCTTCCGGCACATCGATTCCTAAGCGTACAGAGCCAGCCGGTACAAATCGGGCCGCTTGCATAACAATGTAATAGGATTGATTTCGAATGATATCCTGACCTGAGATGGTTAACGCACCTAAACATTCCGTACAACCACCAGGTGTGTGCGGTCCATAGCTAGGATCATTCGCTAAATTCCATTCTATGGCCGTTTTTGCGTGGTTATTTACCGCGCCTAAAATGACATTCTTCACGTGCCACATGAAGTCCCCCGTAAAATCACCTTTATACCCCGTCCATTGTTCCGTAAAATACAGGTCTTTATCCGGATGCGCCGCTTTCACTTTGCTCAAGGCAGAAATATCCCCATTGTACAAGTGAAAGGCAGATCCAGTCACATATTGCTTTGTTTCTGGGTCATTTAATATGTCAATGGCGTATTCTGGATGATCGCAATTGTGATCGTAGACGATGATTTTAGTGTTAATATTACGTTTTTTGAATACTGGTCCCAAAGCCGTTTTGATAAAATTCGCCTGCATCTGCGAGCTCATATACATACTGGGATTATTACCAGGGTGAAGAGGTTCGTTTTGGGGAGTTAATGCCCAAATCGGTATTCCCTCTTTTTCCATCGCTTGAATATAGTTAGCGAGGTAATTCGCATAGGTTGTATAGTGTTTTTCCAAAAGTGATCCTCCTTTACTCTCCCCATTATCCTTCATCCAGGTGGGTGGAGACCAAGGCGTTGCCATCAATTTAATCGCAGGGTTAATCGCTAAAATTTGTTGTAAAACAGGAATTAGATCCGTTTTTGAGGGTTCTAGGCTAAATTTTCTAGGCTTGTCCTCATACGTAAATACCGTAGCATCTAAATCTGTTGCGCCTACGCCGATTCTCAATACGGAGATTCCATTTTTGCCAAAAAGCTCCTGTAAAAGTGCGGCTCTTTTCGTGGGTTCTAATTGCTGAATTAATTGAGCGCTGCCACCAGTTAACGTAAATCCAAATCCATCGATGCTTTGAAAGGTCTGTTCTGGATGTACTACGATCTTCGCTCCGTTAAAATCACTCGAAAGTTGATCGGTCTTTTGAAAAAAGGATTTCTGTTTAGGAAGACTAAGAAAGGTTTCTGTTTGGGAAAAACAGAAAAGAGGCAAGCTTAGCAGCAGCACTAGTTTTTTCATAGGTTTAAATTTTATTAAAGGTATCGAATATTTACAAAAAAATAAACCGCCTTTTTTAGGGGCGGTTTATGGGTAATAAAGACAAGTACTATTTACGCTAAATTAAGCCTTGATTCGCTTGCGCGCCGCAGCCTGATGACTTGATAGTGCTTTGTGATTTTCAAGTCCAACAAGTGTTACTGAACCCCCATCACTTTCGTAATCGTGCTTAAAGTGTTCGAAATTCTCCATCACCGAGTGATCGACAAGATGTGTTTTGGAAAGGTCAATTGTCACCTTAAAACCAGATGGAATAGATTCTAATTTACGCTTGATGCCTAGGTAATTTGTAAACACAGCCGCATCAGAGATTTCGATTAAATAAGCATCATCCGTGAAGGAAACTTCTGTAGGTGCGCTAAAAATAGCCTTTAACGGTTTTCCGTTGAATAAATTCACTAAAATTTCAGTCAAGATTCCGGCAGCAATACCCACTAATAAATCCTCTACTAAGGTAAAGATGATCGTTACTAAGAAGATTAATAATTGCTCCTTCCCTTTTTCCAAGGTGTGAATAAACTCTTTCGGGTGCGTTAATTTGATACCTACCGTGATTAACATGGCTGCTAAAGCTGTATTAGGAATTAACTCAATCAATTTTGCCGCGATTAACACGAATAAAAGGATGAAGAAACCGTGGAAGAAGTTTGCCCAACGTGTTTTGGCTCCATTCGCAATATTCGCAGAAGAACGCGCTACCTCTGAAATCATCGGTAAACCACCTAAGAATGCCACGACTGTGTTACCTATACCCGTTGCAATCAAATCCTTATTTGCATCTGATTTGCGTTTGTAAGGATCTAACATGTCCATTGCTTTCACAGTCAATAGGGATTCTAATGAACCCACTAAAGCAAACATGATGACAAATTTGATGAAGATTCCTGATTCACTTAATCCTTCAAAAGAAGCATTCAATTGAATATTATCTACCAAGCTTCCAATTTTCACTAATGCATCCGGTGCAATCGTTTGGAAGTTCATATAAAGCTCTGCTGGAATAGCTAAGGCTAAAACGACTAATGGCGCAGGAATTTTCTTGATAATCGGATTCTTAATCGCTGGCCAGCCCATCATGATGGCTAAACTTACTACACCGATGATGGTGGCTTTTGGGTCTAAATGCGCCACAAATTCTGGAATAGAAGCGAATAATTCCAAAGGTCCTTTTCCTTTCGTCGAAACTGAAGTATGCAAGAACACCGGAATTTGTTTTCCGATAATGATCAATCCAATCGCAGCTAACATACCGTGAACGGCAGAAAGTGGGAAGAAATCCATCAATTTCCCCAGTTTGAAAACTCCGAAAAGTATTTGGACTAAACCGGCAACGACCATAGCACCTAGTGCTAAATGCCAGCCTAATACATTATCTCCTTTTCCAAATTCAGCTACTGCACCAGCTACAATGACAATTAATCCGGCTGCAGGCCCTTTGATCGTTAATCGAGATCCACTAAAAATACTTACGACAATACCGCCCACAATGGCTGTCAATAAGCCCATAATTGGGGGGAAATCCGAAGCTTTAGCGATGCCTAAACTTAAAGGCAATGCTAATAAAAACACAATAAATCCCGATACAGCATCGGAAGAGAAATTCTCTTTAAGCCCGGCTAGGCCATCTTTAGGTAATTCAAG
>CANFWR010000010.1 GCA_947450865.1 Cytophagaceae bacterium | reverse complement strand
TTGGCATTTCAAGTAAATAACCTGGACTTGACTGTGCAGGAATTAACCAAAAAAGGCATCGAATCGGAGCCCATTCGCATCGATGAGTTCACTGGAAAGCGATTTACCTTTATCGCGGACCCGGATGATTTGCCCCTTGAATTTTATGAAATATGAATAGAATAGATAAAAAACCACTTTCAAAACTTGGATTCGATTTCGTAACGCCTGCTTTTTTAGAAGAGGGCCAAAGCGAGTTCGACCACCGCAACTCCAACATCGACTTAGAGTCTTATCGTCCGCTTGCGCCACGTGAAATCAGTATCCTGGAGGCGAATTTGAACGAAGCGGAAAACTGGAAAGATTTGTGGGTAAAAGAGGGTTTCAACCCGTATTTGGTGAAAAATTGCCGTTTTTTCGGTGTGAATCGCATCGGAATTTTGGAAAGCTGCTACTTAGAATTCAAAAACCTGCGCATGCCGGTGGGGCTTTATAATAGCACCTTGATTTCGTGCGATTTTGGCGATAATGTAGCCATCGATCGCGTGAATTTATTGTCTCATTACCAAATCGGTCACGAAGTCATGATCCTCCAAGTGAACGAATTAGCTACCACGGCGACGGCGAAATTTGGTAATGGTATCGTGAAGAAAGGTGAAGAAGAGCGCATCCGAATTTGGATGGAATTAGGCAACGAGAATGGCGGCCGCAAGGTCATTCCTTTTGTAGGAATGAAACCAGCCGATGCCTTTTTATGGACTCAAGACCGGGAGGACAAATTATTACAAGCAAAATACAAAGAGATGACCATCCAGGAATTCTCTTCTAAAAGAGGTTTCTACGGCCAAATCGGGGATCGCACCGTCATCAAAAACACCGGGATCATCAAGGACGTCAATATGGGTACCGACACCTATATCAAAGGCGCAAATAAATTAAAGAACTTAACCATCATCTCGAACGCAGAGGCCTCCACCCAAATAGGCGAAGGCTGCGAAATCGTAAATGGTATCATCCACGAAGGCTGCCGCATTTTCTACGGCGTAAAAGCGGTTCGTTTTATATTAGCGGCGCATTCGCAATTGAAATACGGGGCCCGTTTGATCAACTCTTTCTTAGGAAGTAACTCGACCATCTCTTGTTGTGAAGTTTTAAATGCCCTCATTTTCCCGGCCCACGAACAACACCACAACAACTCGTTCTTGTGCGCAGCGATTGTGAAAGGCCAAAGCAATATGGCCGCAGGCGCGACTCTCGGTTCCAACCACAATTCGCGTGGAGCGGATGGGGAATTGCAGGCGGGACGTGGATTTTGGCCTGGCTTATCTGTAGCATTAAAACACAACTCAAAGTTCGCTTCCTTTAACTTGATTTCGAAAGGAAATTACCCCGGCGAAATCCACAATCCACTACCCTTCTCCTTAATCGGAAACGATGACACGGAAGGCGGATTATTGATCATCGCCGGCTATTGGTTCCAATACAATATGTATGCCCTAGCCCGAAATGCCTGGAAATTCGCAGCCAGGGACCAAAGAACCGACAAAGACATGTTGCTCGAATTTGATTTCTTAGCGCCAGACACGGTTTCGGAAATCTTACAAGGGATCAAATTATTGGAGAAATGGGTTTCTGACTCGCTAGGCGGTGGAGATGGCAAAGCCTGGTTAAACGACCCCGCAAATGCTTCGAATCCGTTAGCCATATATGCAACCGGCATCGAAAACACGAAACGCAGAACGCGCATCGCTAAAGCCCACAAGGCGTATCAGATTTTCCACGATCTATTGTATTACCATGCCGCCAAAGAATGGTTAGCCACTTCCGAGCGTCACCCATCAGCTTCTCCTTCCGATTTATTGCAAGCAACATTAAAGAACGCCACTGCGATCCAAGTTTGGGAAAATCTAGGTGGACAATTAATTCCCTCAGGCGTCATCCACGAGATGAAAGAAAATGTCAAATCAGGCAAAATCACTCGCTGGAAGCAAGTGCATGAATTCTACGAAAAACAAGCGGCCCTATACCCGGATCAGAAATTCGAAAATGCGTTGAACGGTTTATTGCAAATCAATCCGAATGCCATGTCAGACATCCCGGCTTGGATTGATCGCGCCATCGCCACCGCAGATTTCTTAACGACAGGTATCGAACGTTCCCGCTCGAAAGATTATGAGGATCCGTTCCGCTTAGCTATGTTCGGAAACGCAGAAGAACTCGATGCGGTGATCGGTGATGTGAAGGATAATGAGTTTATTCAGGAGGCGAAAATGCGCGCGATATCCTTTAGAGAAAAGCTAGAAGGATTAAAGCATAGAGCATAAAGTAAGGATTAAAGAATAAAGCATAGAGCACAAAGAATAAAGATGGAATCCCCTCCGGGGATACGTTTAGTAAACATTTCTGAATACATAAAAAAGGGGACCGAGGTCCCCTTTTTGATTCTACTAATTATAATTAGTGAGAAAAAGCCATTTTTAGATTCAATGCTCGATTCAAATTGTATGGTGAAATGAAATTCAAGAAATTATTGCGAAGCACAATTTCAGAATTTTATTTCACCATATAATTTATAGAAGTGATTGATCTAACAATTATGGCTTATTCGAATCAACAACCAATCGCTGCTCTCTATTCGCAATTTCCCAAGCCATGTAGAACACAAGGCGGCCTACTTTTTGCACTTGATCAAATTCGATTTTATCTACTTCATCACCTGGTTGGTGGTAATCGTCGTGAACTCCGTTGAAGAAGAAGGCCACTGGAATACCGTGTTTAGCGAAGTTATAGTGATCTGAACGGTAATAGAAACGGTTCGGATCATTCGCGTCGTTGTAACGGTAGTCTAATTCTAAACCTACGTGCTTCTTGTTTTGCTCGATTAACACCTCGCGTAATTGAGAGGATAATTTATCAGAACCGATTTCGTAGATATAATCTGGCTTGCCTTTGTGCTCGTCATCATAACGACCAGTCATATCTGTATTTAAATCAACAACCGTATTCTTTAATGGGAATAAAGGGTGGTTAGCGTACCATTCAGAACCCAACAGACCTTTTTCTTCACCCGTCACGGTCATAAATAAGATGCTACGACGGGGACGTTTTCCTTCTGCCGCTGCTTTACCGAAAGCCTCCGCTAATTCCATCACCGTTACAGTTCCAGAACCATCATCGTTTGCGCCGTTGTTGATTTGGCCGTCTGCCGAAACCCCGATGTGATCGTAGTGTGCTGTTAAAACGACTACTTCTTCTTTCTTATCCGTTCCTTCTAAATAGCCCACTACATTATACGTATCTACTGGCTTTTCTGTTCTTTCGATGGTTACTTCGATAGGAGCCGCTTTGAATTTCGAGGCAAGAGATTTTTTCTCAGATGCTAAAGATGCCTTGTAAGCTAATAATTCTGCTTCGGTCGTGCCTAAGATTTCAGCAGCTGCTTCAGAAGAAATTAATAATACGGGAGCCTCGTTTGCCGCAGAGGCTGCGTCAGCGAAGGCCATACGCTCGTTACCAAAACGCTTCATCATCACTTGACGTTGACGAACTTGATTGCCAAAAGCTTTCGTATCGCGATCCGCGATCAAGATCAAACCTTTCGCTCCAGCCGCTTGTGCGCGCTTTAATTTTTCTTTCCAGCCATCGCCTTTTCCGAAAACGGATGGATCTTTTGAACCAGAAAGTACATAAAGACCCGCTGCATCTTTCGCTTCGCCTTCGAAAGCCAGAACGTATTTGCCTTTTGCATTTAATTTGTCAAAATCCGTGTAGCCTCCTTGCTGTACTCCAAAGCCAGCAAATACGACTGGGAATTTTGAATTAGCCGCAACAGGCGCTAAGGCATTCGCCATCATTTCGCCTAGGTATTCGTATTTCTTTCCTTTGGCAGAAATAAAAACGTTAGACCAAGCGCGGTTCACTAAGTCCACTTTTTGGAAATAAGACCCGTTCACTGGCGCAATGCCTGATTTCTTGAAATGATCCGCAATGTAGTTCGCAGCCACTTTCTGTTCTGGCGAACCTGTATTACGACCTTTCAAGCTATCTGAAGCGATAAAAGTCAAGTGTTTTTTCAGATCATCCGCGCGAATAGACAACGCGTAAGGAACTGGATCTCCCTGAGCGATCGCGCTCATCGGGATTAATTTAGTAGCTAAAAATAGCCCTAAAACATAGATGTTAGTTTTTTTCATTTGTTGAAACAAAATTTAAGAAAGCGAAGTTAAGAATCTAAAAATAAATCGCTAAAAAAAGATTAAATTTGTGGCGATTTTATAATCCAAATTCTCAACATTCATGACCCCAAATTACACTTATCAGGAAGACTTTTCTTTACGTCATAACAATGCTGAAGCAGCTGATATAGCCGCTATGCTAAAAACCATTGGAGTAGACAGCTTAGAGACACTAATTCAACAAACTGTTCCTGAAAAAATTCGCTTAGCTCAAGGGCTTCGCTTGCCAGAACCGAAATCAGAATTCGCTTTCTTACGTGATTTTAAAGCAGTAATGGGCCAAAACCAGATCTTCAAATCACACATCGGTTTAGGTTACTCGGACACGATTGTGCCGACGGTCATTTTGAGAAATATTTTAGAAAATCCTTCTTGGTACACGGCTTACACGCCCTACCAAGCGGAAATCGCACAAGGTCGTTTGGAAATGTTATTGAACTACCAAACGATGATCATCGACTTAACCGGCATGGAATTAGCCAACGCGTCCCTTTTAGATGAAGGAACAGCAGCAGCGGAAGCCATGACGATGTTATATGGCCAAAGACCAGCAGAACGCAACAGCGCAGAAGCGTATTTTGTGTCTGAATTATGCTTACCGCAAACCATTGACTTATTAAAAACGCGTGCAGAACCGATTGGCATCGAAATCGTGGTGGGCGATCACCGCACCTTCGACGTGACGGACGCGCGTTTCTACGGAATGATGTTACAATACCCTGCTTCGAACGGCGAGGTATTTGATTATAGCGCTTTAATCGCAGCAGCGAAAGAAAACGGCTTACAAGTCGTAGTCGCAGCGGATTTATTAGCCTTGACTTTATTAACGCCTCCAGGAGAAATGGGAGCTGATGCGGTCGTGGGTGTTTCCCAACGCTTCGGGGTACCGATGGGTTTTGGTGGTCCACACGCCGGCTTCTTCGCAACGAAAGAAAAATACAAGCGTAATATTCCAGGACGTATCATCGGTGTTTCGGTGGATGCAGAAGGAAACCGTGCTTTACGTATGGCTCTTCAAACACGTGAGCAACACATTCGCCGCGAAAAAGCCACGTCTAACATCTGTACGGCGCAAGTATTGCTTTCCATCATGGCGGCTTCATACGCGATCTACCATGGCCCAACAGGCTTGAAGAAAATCGCCGAAAAAGTATATGGCTTGACGGAATTACTAGCGGTTAACTTACGCAAACTAGGATTTACCTTAGAAAACACGAACCACTTCGATACGCTTACAATCGAAACGGGAGCGCAAACGGCGGACTTACGTGTTTTGGCAGAAAAAGCAGAACGTAACTTACGTTACACGGCAACTACGACGAGCATCTCTTTGGATGAGACGACGCAAGAAGCAGACGTAATCGAAATCATCTCATTCTTCGAGACATTGAAAGGCGCGAAAACTTCAGAGAAAAATGTTACTTGGGCCATCCCAGCGGCATTAACGCGAACGTCTACTTTCTTAACGCACAGCGTTTTCAATAAATACCATTCCGAGCACGGAATGTTGCGTTATTTGAAATCATTAGAGTCAAAAGATTTATCGATGGTTCATTCGATGATTTCGTTGGGTTCTTGTACGATGAAATTGAATGCGACAACCGAAATGATTCCGGTGACTTGGCCAGAATTAGGCAAGATTCACCCATTCGCTCCGGCTTCTCAAACGAAAGGCTACCAGCAATTAGTAGAGGACTTGAATGAGTGGTTATGTGAAATCACTGGTTTCGCAAAAATGTCCATGCAACCGAACTCGGGAGCACAAGGCGAATACGCTGGTTTGATGACCATTCGTGCGTATCATGCTTCACGCGGCGATCACCACCGTAACATTGCCATCATTCCGTCTTCTGCGCACGGAACGAACCCGGCATCAGCTGTTATGGCTGGAATGAAGGTGATTGTTTCCCCTTGCGATGCGAATGGAAATATTGACGTGGCTGATTTGAAGGCCAAAGCTTTGGAACACAAAGACAACCTCTCTTGCTTAATGGTTACCTACCCAAGTACCCACGGGGTATTCGAAGAAACCATCCAAGAAATTTGTGAAATCATCCACGAAAATGGAGGTCAAGTGTATATGGACGGCGCGAACATGAACGCACAGGTAGGTTTAACATCTCCTGCGCGCATCGGAGCGGACGTTTGTCACTTGAACTTGCACAAAACTTTCTGTATCCCTCACGGAGGTGGTGGCCCAGGCATGGGACCTATCGGCGTAGCGCCACAGTTAGTTCCTTTCTTACCAGGTCACGTACATGACGGAACTTCGGGTGCGGTTTCTGCGGCTCCAGTTGGGTCTGCGAGTATTTTGGCGATCTCTTACGCTTACATCGCGATGATGGGCGGCAAAGGTTTAACGACTGCGACAGAAACGGCGATCTTAAACGCGAACTACATCAAGGCGCGTTTGGAAAAAGAATTCCCTATCCTATATACCGGTTCACAAGGACGTTGCGCACACGAGATGATCGTGGATTGCCGTCCGTTCAAATTATCCGCTGGCGTAGAGGCCGAAGATATCGCGAAACGCTTAATGGATTATGGTTTCCACGCTCCTACTCTTTCATTCCCTGTAGCTGGAACGTTGATGATCGAGCCTACAGAATCAGAGAATAAAGACGAGTTAGATCGTTTCTGCGATGCGCTTTTGAGCATTCGTGCAGAGATTCGTGAGATCGAAGAAGGAAAAGCGGACAAAGCAAACAACGTTTTAAAGCACGCTCCACATACACAATCAGCCGTTTTACTAGGTGATTGGGATCGTCCTTACTCACGCGAGAAAGCGGTATTCCCGCTGGCGTATGTGAAGGCGAACAAGTTTTGGCCTACGGTATCTCGTATCGACTCCGCTTATGGAGATCGTAACTTGGTTTGTGCTTGCGAGCCGATGGAGAGTTATATGTAATTATTAATTCTTATAGGGGGAACCTATTGGGACTAAAGAAACCACCTCGATTGAGGTGGTTTCTTTAGTTTAGGGATAGATTGGAAGAGTGGGTAGCACGAGATGGGAGATTTAACTGGTTCGGTTTTGAGTCAATCAATATTCGTTAGTATATGAAATGATTCAACTTCAGCAACGTTACATGAGTAGATTTATTGATTTTGGGGGATTAGGTTTACTTTTGGAATTTATTTTAATAAAACTTTAAAATCATATGTAGTTAGTTCTTTGATATTCCCATTTAAGGTATAAGTCCCAACAAAGTGTAGGGTTTTACCATCCATGTAAGGATGTACATTATCTATATATATCCCCTCATATCGCAAATCTTCCTTTTTATAATAATCAAACGTTCCATCACCCTTGTTTAACCAAATTAAATGATTAAACCTTATTCCGTTGCATTGCATAGGATTGGTACAACCATCGTTTAGTCTATACAAATTACCATAATGAAAGGGCCTTAATATAATATCCATATACCCATCTTGGTTAACATCCAAAACCCAAAATTCCCTAAATTGTAATTGCTTATCGTTCCAAACAGGGGAGCTAAATAAAGGAATATAAGAACCATCCCCTTTCCCTTTCCAAATTTCAAATGCATTGTATTGGTTTAAGGCGTCACCATCCTCCCTTGCTACGCTGATATCTTTAATTCCATCGTTATCAAAATCATCTACCTTGATGGATGTGGCACCCATCCCCTTTTTAAAAAAAGCAGTTGGGTTTTTGGATTCCCAATAAAGTTTAAATTTATTCAAGGTTTCATCAAATTTATAAACACTAATTCCATTTAGATGTTTAGTAGTCAATGGATCACCTCCGCCATAATCTGCCATTATAACTTCTGCTCTTTTATCTCCCACAACATTTGAAAAGTTAAATGTAAAAGGGTAAGTCATATCTTGAGTGATATCAAATATTTCATTTTCTACCTCAAAACCTCCCGCGGGATTTTGAGTAAAAAATCTCATACCACTTGGACCATTTCCTTGTACACCAGGAGTTCCACCAGTGTCCATTAAACCGTCGTTATTAATATCCCCTAGAGCAGTTCCATGAAAATATCCTTGATTTTGAGAATCATTAACTTTAGTCCATTTAATATTTCCTTTAGATTGTATTTCGCCAAAATAGGTATCTCCTTTCCAATCCTGAGGTCTAACACCAATTTCATTACCATCTCCAATAGCAACATATTTATCTATGATTTCAAAATTTCTGGCATTCCAAAACTTAATGGTTTCATCATCTTTAAAATGCTCCCATTTACCATTTATCCTTTTTAAAACCTGAGAGGGTACAGCAGGATTATCAATTTTAAACGTAGAAATATTAGCATTCGCATTGTAGCCAACGGCGCCTGGATAAAACATATAATGTTCTCCATCACTCTCGTAATGAAAAGGTCCGCTTACATTGTAAAAGCTTGTTTGAATATTCTGCGCAGAAACACTAGAGTTTATAGTTGTTTTATTCATTTTTAATGAAACGCTTTTGATTTCAGAAAAAACTGCGGTAACGTTTTTAGCTGAATTAATAGGCAGTATGAAACTTGAATCAATACCTATATAATCTCCCTTCCACTCCTTAAATTCCCAACCCATATTTGAAATTGCTGTCAATTTAACATTGGTTCCACTTGGATACTGAGATTGTGTAGCCAATGCAATTACCTCTTCTTTTACTATCCCACTCCCTTCAATCGTTAATGATAATGGATACTGACGTTTTTCAAATACAGCAGTTACTTGTTTATCCGCATCGATTGTAAGTGGAGAAGGATTATTCGTCCCAGATAAACTACCACTCCATTGTTTAAATGTATATTCACCTGCCGGTGTAGCAATCATTGAAACCACCGTACCTTTTTCAAAGGCATTTGTTGGAGGCGAAACAGTGCCTCCGTTTAAAGGGGTCCAATCTACCGTAAGTTTTTGTTGGATAATCTCCTTGGAACAAGAGAAAACAGCAATTGAAATAACAAGAACAGAGATTCGCTTTAGCATACTATTCAGAATAAGTAATTTATAATTAAACGTAATTTGCAGTTGGTCATTTGTTTTATTTAAAACAAAATCAACCCATTCAAACCTTAATGAGTCTTATTAATCTTGATCGCTTTAGAATTCGAATTATCATTTGAATTCAAATGCAAGACGTAATTACCCCCATTTAAATTACCCAGATCAATTTTCTCTCCATCAATCACGGATGCCTTTTTGAATTGAACATTTCCGGACATATCCACAATTTTGACTTGAGCCGTTTTACCAAATTCTACAGGGAAGCTAACTTTAAATTGGCTCAAGAATGGATTTGGAGATAATTGAACTTGTCCTAAAATCGTCTCCTCTGTTGCAGTCACTACTAGATTATAAGGTTTACTAACCTCGCTGGCACAAGGGGTAACAACCTTAACAGTGTAATTACCACTCTTAGTAGGATTGATTGTTTTCTGCGTGGCATTATCAATTTTAACATCATTGAAATACCATTGATTCCCGTCTGATGCACTTGAGGTTAATCCTCCGTTCGTTTCCAATGTAATCGTGGGTGTAGGAGGAATAGGGGTGACTACTACAGTAGATGCAGCACTTAATGGACTACTGCAATCTCCATTAATAGCCTTCACTTTATATGCTCCAGCAGCGTTCACAGTAAACGATGTAGTTGTTGCGTTTGCGATGGCATTCCCATTTAGATACCATTGATTATTTGTTCCGCTACTAGTTAATGTTACATTTTGGCCAGAGCAGAATGTTAGGGGTGTAGTAGTGGTTATGGCGGGAGTGGATGGGGTAGCTATTTTCGTTACTACAATATTTTTCTCATTCACACACCCACCTAAATTTGTTACATTAACTTTAAATGTTCCACTCGATTTTACAGTAAAGTCAGGATTCGATCCCAATAATGTGCTTCCTGAATACCATTTTACACTCATACCATTTAATGCCCCACTTTTAAGCACTAACGAGTCAGATGTGCTACAGAAATCAATATTATCAGCCAACATCAAATTAGGCTTATTAGCTTCGCAAGGAAATTTAAATTGTGAAAAATCAAGATCAAGAATATGTACATTTGATTGACCAATAGTCCCATTTGCTAAAGAGACAACTAAAATACTATTAGGCTTTCCTGGATTCAAATTAATAGGGATTCCCCATCCTTCATATTCTTTAAGATTTGCATCTGATTTTAAATCTAGATAATACCCTTTGAAAAATTTGCCGGTATTAAGTAAAATGTACTTCTTGTCTCTTGCAATTGGATTTCTAGAGTCATATGACCACCCCCAATTACCTTTTGTTAAAATATCTTTAAGCCCATCACCATTGATATCAGTTAATTCAAATCCATTGGTAGAAAAATAATTTTGCGGATCACTTTGTAATGATTTTTCAATAAATTTATCTGTAACGTCGTTTCCCAGTTTATCAAAAACTTGCAAAATAGAGATTGGTGGATCTCCGGTTACCCATTGTTTATCGCCTGATAAATAATTGGTATATCTCATCACAAAAGTTTCCAAATTTCCATCATTATCTATATCTATAATTTTGATTCCATCCTCATTATTTATAGAATAATAATAGTTTAAACCATTATTTGATAATATCGTAAAGGGGATTCGAGAAACCGTATCACAATCTACTCCTACTACATATTTTGATTGACCTTTTTTATATTTAAATACATATTGAAATAAGGGGACTTGCCGATTATTTATTAATGCATTCGAATACTTGGTATATGGCAGATAGAAATATTTATTATCTTCTAAAATATTCAAAGAACCTAAATAAAGCCTATCCTCGCTAATTTCAGCTTCTAACATTAAACTCCGCTCTAAAATGTTGTTTTTTAGTTTATAAACCCATAATCGATTTAAATTACCATTGTAATAATGTGCAGGAATTGTTTGATTTGAACTTATCCATTCAGGTGTTCCATCACCATCAATATCAATAAATTTTCCGGACAAAGTAGCTAAGGTATCAGGCTGAGTAAATTCTGTGAATCCTTTCTCATTTTGAATAAATAACTTATCTGGAGTTTGACCGTTATTCGCAGAGTTTGAAGGTGTGGGATAATATTCAAGTGGTTTATTTGATTCTAATCCGTGATAACCTTGTGTAGGTGCTAAGATATCTAACTTACCATCATTATTAAAATCATCAACTTCAATATTTATACCTTGGCCACGGTAGAAAAAATTATGTTTATTGTTAAAAATATATTGGCTGGAAGTGCTCTGATTATAAAAAACATTTAGTGTTCCAGATTGAGTTTTATCTGTATAGGTTGACATAACTATATCAAGCTTACCATCCTTATTCAAATCAGAAAAATTGAAATACTGATTTACATATTTCCAATAGTTTTTAGAAGTAGCTAATGAGTCAAAAGACTTATCATAATCAAAAACGTTCTTTGCGAAATTTAAAATTGGAATTTGCCCAATGGAAAAGAGAGGGCTCAACAAGAATAATATCAACAGTTTCTTCATTTCAATTTAATTTATATTTTGAAATTACTAACTAAAAAGTTATCAATTTTAAAATCTTATTTAACGGTAAACAGGCAGCAAATAAGAGAGCACGAGACACTGATTTCAATTAACTTTAATGAGTTCAGAAAATCTAAAAATATCAAACAGATTAAACCGGTTCGGTTCTGATACGACTTAAGTTCGGTAGTATCCGAAACGAGACAACTTGTGGGATCGCCTTGACCTTTTACAAAAAAGGCGACCGCTGCGCGGTCGCCTTTTTACATAAATAAAATTTAGTATGCTTGCATAACATAATTCCTTTTATTTATATTTACGCATCGAGATTTAAAAACGTAGATATGAATCGTGCCATTAAAAAAGTAGCCATTTTAGGCTCAGGAATTATGGGCTCTAGAATAGCCTGTCATTTCGCAAATATTGGGGTTCAGGTCCTTTTATTGGACATTGCACCACAGACTTTGAGCCCAGAGGAAGAGGCCAAAGGTCTTCGTTTAGAACACCCTTCGGTACGCAACCGAATCGTCAACGCAGCATTTCAACAAACTATAAAAGCAAAGCCCGCATCGCTCTACGCAGCTGGCTTTGCGAATAACATCAAGCTAGGCAACTTCGATGACAACCTTTCGGAAATCAGTTCAGCGGACTGGATCATGGAGGTAGTCGTAGAAAACCTAGCCATCAAACAATCGCTCTACGAAAAGGTAGAGAAGTTCCGCACACCGGGCACCCTAGTCACCTCAAATACATCGGGTATTCCGATTCATTTGATGTCAGAAGGCAGAAGTGAAGATTTTCAAAAACATTTCTGCGGAACCCACTTCTTCAACCCTCCTCGTTACCTACGTTTATTCGAAGTGATTCCAGGTCCTAAAACGGACAAAGCGATAATCGAATTCTTGTTAGGCTACGGCGAAACGCAATTAGGCAAAACAGCCGTTCTTTGCAAAGACACTCCTGCCTTTATCGCCAACCGCATTGGCGTTTATTCGATGATGCAGACGATGAAAGTCGTGGAGGAATTAGGCTTAACGGTAGAGCAAGTCGATAAATTAACGTCCAAAGTCGTAGGTCGTCCTAAATCGGGTACGTTCCGCCTTTCGGATGTAGTCGGTTTAGACACCACGGTTCATGTGGCGAACAATTTAAAGGCAGCTTTAGTAAACGACGAAAGCAAAGAGATTTTCAACCTACCGGTGATGTTACAGCGTTTGATGGAAAACAAATGGCTGGGCGACAAAACGGGTCAAGGATTTTATAAGAAGACCAAAGACGAAAAAGGCAAGACGGTCATCCTGAGCCTGGATCTACACACCTTTGAATACCGCGCTGCGGAAAGAGTCAACTTTGAAACATTAGATCGCTCGAAAGCGATCGATAACCTAGCTGATCGCTTCGCGCTTTTATTAGCGGGAAAAGATTTAGCGGGTGAATTCTACCGCAAAACCATCCTCGATGGTTTCCGTTATGCGTCGAATCGAATTCCGGAGATTGCAGATGATTTGGTCAAAATTGACCAAGCGATTTGCGCGGGTTTTGGCTGGGAGATGGGAGTATTCGAAACCTGGGATGCCATCGGTGTTGTAAACGGTATCGAATTAATGAAAGTAGAAGGTCTTGCGCCGGCAGCTTGGGTAACCGAGATGGTGGCCGCAGGAAATATCACTTTCTACAAAGTAGAGGGCGGTAAGCGTTTGTTCTACGACATCGCAACCAAGAAATACCAAGCGATTGCAGGAGCAGAAAAGCAAATCAATTTGCAGATCTTAAAGCCTACGAAGACGGTTTCGTCAAATGACGATATGCATATCGTGGATTTAGGCGATGGCATATTAGGTTTAGAATTCCACTCGAAGATGAACACGATGGGCCAAGGCGTGCTGGAAGGCATTCAAGAGGCAATCGCAACGGCGGAAAAAGATTTCCAAGGTTTAGTGATCGGAAACGAGTCGAACGAGGCATTTTCTGCGGGTGCGAATCTAGGGATGTTGTTCATGTTCGCAATGGAGCAGAAATTTGACGACATCAATACGATGATCGCTACCTTCCAAGAAACGATGATGCGCGTGCGCTACTCGGGCATTCCGGTAGTGGTGGCGCCTCATACATTGGCGCTAGGCGGAGGTTGCGAGATTAACTTACACGCAGACAAGATTGTCGCTCACGCGGAATTGTATATGGGTTTAGTCGAAGTGGGGGTCGGTTTGATTCCTGCCGGTGGTGGAACGAAAGAGATGGCGTTGCGGATGGGCGATGCACGTCGTGCAGGCGATGTGGAGTTGAACCGTTTGCAAGAGGCCTTTATGAATATAGCGACTGCGCGCGTAAGTACTTCGGCGCACGAGGCGAGAGAAATGAATTATTTACGCGCTCAGGATCGCATCGTGTTGAATCGCAACCAAGTGATATCGGAAGCGAAAAGAGAGGCTTTGGCCTTAGCAGACGCAGGATATGTCCAAAAAGCGAGACGCAACGATGTCTGGGTGGAGGGAAAACAAGGTTTGGCCCTATTCAAAGCAGGTATCCAAGGCATGTTAATGGGACGTTACATCTCAGAACACGATGCCTTAATTGCGAATAAATTAGCCTACGCGATCTGCGGTGGCGATTTAGACGCTCCGCAAGTCGTGAGCGAAACGTATTTACTCGACCTAGAAAGAGAGGCTTTCCTTTCTTTATGTGGCGAGAAAAAGACCATGGACAGAATCCAAAGTTTATTAGGTGGCGGTAAACCACTCAGAAATTAAATCGTACGAAGATGAATGCATATATCATAGCAGGTTACCGCACAGCAGTTGCAAAAGCCAAAAGAGGAGGTTTCAGAACGATGCGTCCAGATGATTTAGCGGCGGAAGTCATTAAACATTTGATGAAGCAAGTGCCTAATTTAGATCCGGCGCGTGTCGACGATTTGATCGTGGGCAACGCCATTCCCGAAGCAGAGCAAGGGATGCAAATGGCGCGCTACATTTCCCTTTTATCACTACCTAAAAACGTTCCCGGTTTCATCATCAACCGTTATTGCGGTTCTGGTTTAGAAGCGATTGCTTTAGCCTCCGCTAAAGTGGCTTCCGGCATGGCCGATTGCGTCATTGCAGGTGGAACCGAATCGATGACGATGTTACCAATGATGGGCCATAAAACGGTCTTGAACTATGGAATTGCGAACGAACATCCCGATTACTATATCGGAATGGGTCTGACGGCAGAGGAAGTAAGTAAGAAATACAACGTGACTCGCGACGAGCAAGATGCGTTCTCTTTTGCTTCTCATATGAAAGCTTTGGAGGCACAAAAAGCCGGAAAATTCACGTCGCAAATCGTTCCCGTGGAAGTAACGGAGAATTATTTCGATGCCAAATCAGGTAAGAAACAATCCCGCAGCTGGACCGTGTCTGAAGACGAAGGTCCACGTGCGGATACTACGATCGAAGCTTTAGGTAAATTAAGACCTGCATTCGCAATGGGCGGAACGGTTACCGCGGGTAATGCGTCCCAAACTTCCGATGGAGCGGCTTTCGTTTTAGTCGTTTCGGAGAAATTAGTCAAAGAACTACATTTAGAGCCTATCGCTCGGATGGTTTCCTACGCGACAGCGGGTGTGGAACCTAGCTTGATGGGAATTGGACCAGTAGAGGCGATTCCAATCGCTTTGAAAAAAGCGGGTTTAACGCTGAAGGATATTCAACAAATTGAATTGAACGAGGCATTTGCGGCGCAGTCTTTGGCCGTTATGAAAACCCTCGATATCGATCCAAACATCGTGAATGTGAACGGCGGAGCCATTGCTTTAGGTCATCCACTAGGATGCTCTGGCGCTAAATTATCCATCCAATTATTCAATGAAATGCGTCTGCGCAACCAAAAATACGGTATGGTTACAGCCTGCGTAGGTGGCGGTCAAGGGGTAGCGGGAATTTACGAATTGCTATGACCCCACAAGAGTACATTGATTTAGAATCTGATTTTGGGGCACATAATTACCATCCATTGCCGGTCGTTTTAGAACGCGGTGAGGGGGTACATGTGTATGATGTAACAGGTAAAAAGTACCTGGATTTTTTATCTGCCTATAGCGCAGTGAATCAGGGACATTGCCATCCGCGTTTAGTCAAAGCGATTTCGGATCAGGCATCTAAGTTAACGCTTAGCTCCCGCGCTTTTCACACGAATCTATTAGGTTCGACGGAGAAGAAATTAGCGGAGAAATTCGGCTACGAAAAAATTCTCTTAATGAATACGGGCGTGGAAGCTGGCGAATCTGCCATCAAATTAGCGCGTAAATGGGCTTATGAGGTGAAAGGCGTTCCGGCGAATCAAGCGGAAATTATTTTTGCGGAAGGAAATTTTTGGGGGAGAACGATCGCGGCGGTATCGTCGTCGAATGATCCATCGTCTTATCACAACTTCGGTCCTTTTGTTCCGGGTTTCAGTAAGATCCCCTACAATGATTTAGCCGCTCTAGAAGAGAAATTACAAAACCCGCATGTCGCTGCTTTCATGGTGGAACCCATTCAGGGCGAAGCTGGAGTCGTTATTCCGTCGCCGGGTTATTTGAAAAAAGCGGCAGCTTTATGCAAAAAACACCGCGTCCTTTTCATTGCAGATGAGATCCAAACCGGATTAGGGCGTACAGGAGCTTGGTTAGCCTGCCACCACGAATTAGTTCATCCAGATATTTTGTTGTTAGGCAAGGCGCTTTCGGGCGGATTTATGCCGGTCTCCGCGGTTCTCTGCAACGACGAGATTATGCTCACCATCAAGCCAGGTGAACATGGTTCGACCTATGGTGGAAATCCATTAGCCTGCGCCGTGACAAACGTGGCCATCGATATCATCGAAGATGAGGATTTAGTTGAAAATGCTACCGTTCGAGGTTTGCAGTTGTTGACGTTTTTAGAAAGTCTACGCGATAAAACCGCCTTAATTAAATCAGTCAGAGGAAAAGGCCTATTGTGTGCCATCGAAATCGACACCGACGAAGATAGCCACGTGGCTTGGGAAATCTGTTTAGATCTGATGAAAAAGGGCTTATTGGCGAAACCTACTCACGGCAATAAAATCCGTTTAGCTCCTCCCCTCACCATCACCGGTGCGGAGATGGATCAAGCTTGCAGCATCATCGACAAAGTTTTTCTGGGCTATTAAGCGATTTCGAAGCAGCGCATCGAGATTCCCCCATATACGAGTTCATCGTAAGTGAATCGAACTGTCTCGTCTTTTCGGGCCAAAGCCAACGCATACAACATCGGAATGTAGTGATCCGGCGTAGGAACAGATTTTAATCCACCCGGCGCGCGCGTATAATCCACTAAACTCGAAATATCTTTATCCAGCAATTTCTGCATCGTCCAGGCGTCAAATTCTTGAGCCCAATCGTAAGCGAAATGTTCCTGACCCGTCGAGAGATTTGGGATACTCGCCTGTAAATTGTGTACAATATTCCCGCTTCCCACGATCAAGACACCTCTTTCCCGCAAGAATTGTAATTCCTGAGCGAGTGTGACGTGGTAGGCCAATGGCTGAGAATAGTCAATCGACATCTCAAAACAGGGAATGTTATGATTCGGAAATAGATGGCAAAGGACCGACCAGGCGCCGTGATCTAAACCCCATTCGGTGGTTTCTTGGATTTTTTGAGAGCCAGAGGCAAGCATTTTGGCGGTTTCTGGGCTTCCCGGTGCGGGGTATTGAAATTCGTGCAAGGCACGGGGAAATCCACCAAAATCATGGATGGTCTCTGGCATCGGCGACGCTTGTACTTGTGTAATACCGCGCGTTAACCAGTGAGCAGACACGACTAAAATAGCTTTAGGTGGCGCAATAGATGCCCCTAGCGTATTTAATGAAGAAGTGAAGGGATTGTCCGCCAGTGCGTTCATTGGGCTTCCGTGCCCAATGAACCAAACTGGCTGTATGTCTGACATAATATTAGCGATTCCTTTTAGCGATTCATGGACACCAAGAACTCTTCGTTGTTCCTCGTACCTTTCATTTGCTGTTGCAAGAATTCCATCGCCTCTACCGAGTTCATGTCGGACATGTGCTTGCGCAAGATCCAAACACGTTGTAGCACCGCTGGATCCATCAATAGATCCTCGCGACGCGTTCCCGAAGCCGTCACATCGATCGATGGATAGATTCGGCGGTTCGCTAACTTGCGATCTAATTGTAATTCCATGTTACCCGTTCCTTTGAATTCCTCAAAGATAACTTCGTCCATTTTAGAACCTGTCTCGATCAAGGCTGTCGCGATGATGGTTAAAGATCCGCCATTTTCGACGTTACGAGCCGCTCCGAAGAAACGCTTAGGTTTGTGAAGCGCATTGGCATCCACACCACCTGATAAAATCTTACCAGAAGATGGAACCACTGTATTGTAGGCACGTGCAAGACGTGTGATCGAATCTAATAGGATAACAACATCGTGGCCGCATTCCACCATTCTTTTGGCCTTCTCTAAAACCAGGTTAGCCACTTTTACGTGACGTTCTGCCTGCTCATCGAAGGTAGATGAAATCACTTCCGCACGCACGGAACGCTGCATATCCGTTACCTCCTCTGGACGCTCATCGATCAATAAAATGATCAAATACACCTCAGGGTGGTTACGGGAAATCGCGTTTGCGATGTCTTTCAATAAAACCGTTTTACCCGTTTTAGGCTGGGCAACGATCATACCCCTTTGGCCCTTACCGATAGGCGCAAACAAGTCCAAAATACGCGTCGAATAATTATCCGGCGTCGAAGACAAGTTTAACTTTTCCTCCGGGAACAAAGGCGTCAAATATTCAAAATTGATCCGGTCGCGAATCTCATCCGTCGTCTTTCCATTCACTGATTCCACTTTTAATAAAGCGAAATACTTCTCCCCTTCTTTCGGTGGACGAATCTTACCTAAAATTGTGTCTCCTGTCTTCAAACCAAACATTTTGATCTGCGATGGGGACACATAAATATCATCTGGAGAAGCCAAATAATTGTAATCAGACGAACGCATAAATCCGTAACCGCCCTCTTGCATAATCTCTAACACCCCCTCGTTTTCGATCAAACCATCTAATTCCTTGATGACTTGGTTATAATTCGAACGGTGTTTATTGTGGTGGTGGACCGGTGCCGGTGCCTCCTCCTTAGGTAATTTATCTACATCGACTGGCGCATCCGTAGGAGAAACCTCGTCTTTTGTGTTTTCTGTGCTGGTGATGAAGGAAGTATCTACTAAGAATTCTTCAGGAGCTGCCACTTCTTTGTATTCGATAGGTGCTTCAGTGGGCGCTTCCGCCTCAGCCTGGTTTCCCATCGGTAACAAAGGAGCTTCTTCGTCGCTCTTCTTAATTCGTTGACGTTTAGGTCGTTCGTTTGATGATGAATCTTCTTCTTGTGCTTTTTTTACTCTTTTGATAGGCTTATCTTCCATAAAGGGGGAATGATTAATTAAGATTGACAACAGACAGTTCTGTCAGAATGTGTGTCAAATGAGAAAATTAGGGGACGTTTACTCGTTGAATTGTCAGAATCGACATGCAATACTACGGTATTCGCGGGGAATTGTCAAGGTTTTAGGCCAAAATTTGGGCTTGAAAATCAATTAAATGATAAAATACACGTCCACAGCGATTATTTCGTAGTTTTGCAGCACAAGAATCTATGGAAAACATTCAGCAGCAGCTTATTGACCTTCTGGAATCCCGTCGTAAAGAGGGCTTATTCAGGCAATTATCCGTGCTGGATGGCCGCACAGATTTCTGCTCAAACGATTACCTCGGATTAGCATCGGATCCTGTGCTCGCAGCGTCTATTGCGCGCGATTTTGAGGCTTTACCTGTAGCGGCACGCAAAAATGGGGCCACCGGTTCACGTCTTATTTCAGGACACTCTGCCTTAATCGAACAATTCGAAAAAGAATGCGCTGCCTTTCACGGATCAGAAGCCGCTTTGCTGTTTAGTTCAGGCTACGATGCAAACATCGGTTTGATCTCTTCCTTACCACAAGAAGGCGACGTCATTTTCTGCGATAAACTATTACACGCGAGTTTGATCGATGGTTTACGTCTCTCGAAAGCCGAACGACGAATCTTCAAGCACAATAACCTAAATGACCTAGTTCATCTTTTAGATCAATACCCTGCGGAAACACGCAAGTGGATCGTCGTGGAATCGGTTTATTCGATGGATGGCGATGTGGCACCGTTGCGCGCATTGGTCGAATTAAAAAATAAATACCAGGCCGAACTCATCGTGGATGAGGCACATTCTGGAGGCGTTTACGGTCCTGAAGGACAAGGATTAGTCTACGAATTGGGACTATGCGAGGACATTTTTGCTCGGGTATTCACGTTCGGGAAAGCTTGGGGAAATGCGGGAGCGGTGGTCTTGGGGTCTTTGACCCTCAAAGAATACCTCGTGAACTTCGCCAGACCGTTCATTTATTCTACAGCACCAACACCGGCACACGTTTCAGCGCTTTTAAGCACCTTGCACTATTTGCCTTCTCAAAACGAAGCCAGACAAAAACTGCAAAAAAACATCGCTTTCTTCCGTGCAAACTGCCATTCTGATGCCTGGGGAGATAGCCAAACAGCCATCCAAACCTTCTTTGTGACCGGAAACGAAGCCGTGCGAGCCAAAGCAGCCTCCGCTAGTGAATTCGCCATCAAGCCCATCGTTTTCCCCACAGTAGCAAAAGGCAAAGAACGCATTCGCATCACGATCAGCGCAAAACACACAGTAGAACAACTAAAATCACTAATAAAAACACTCGAATGAAACAGTTTATCGTCGCCGGAATCGGCACCGAAATCGGAAAAACAGTCGCATCAGCCATCTTAACGGCTGGCTTAAAAGCAGACTATTGGAAACCCGTTCAATCTGGGGATATCGATACGGGAGATGCCTATTGGATCCGAAATTGGGTTCCATCGGCCACCGTTCATCCGTCCACCTATGCCCTTTCTCAACCACTTTCTCCGCATTCAGCAGCAGAAATTGATGGGATTACGATCACCCTGGAGAATTTTAAAATTCCAACTGACAAAACCTTGATCGTAGAATTAGCCGGAGGAATTATGGTGCCCTTGAATGATCACCAGACGAATCTAGACTTAATCAAACACCTGAATTTACCGGTCATTTTAGTGAGTAAAAACTATTTAGGAAGCATCAATCATACGCTTTTAAGCTTCGAGATTTTAAAGCAACACGGAATTCCAATGGCCGGAATCGTGTTTAATGGACCCGAAAATTCCTCAGGCGAAAAGTTTATTTTGAATCACACCGGTTTGCCCCTTATTTTGCGCGTGAATCAGGAATCAGAAATCAATGAAGCAATCATCGCTTCGTATGCAACTAAAATCCATGTCTAATTCGAATTTGTCTTCACGGGATGCGGCGGTCATTTGGCACCCCTTCACGCAACACCAGATCGAACCTATTTCGATTCCGATTGCGAGCGGGAAAGGCGCGCACTTATTTGATACGGAGGGTAAAAAATACATAGATGCGATTTCGTCTTGGTGGGTGAATACGCACGGTCATGGGCATCCGTATTTAGCCCAAAAAGTGTACGAACAAGCGCTCCAGCTCGAACAAGTCATCTTCGCGGGCTTTACCCACGAACCAGCCGTTCGACTTTCAGAACGTTTATTAAGCCATTTGCCGTCTAATTTTGAACGGGTTTTCTTCTCAGATAACGGTTCGACCGCCGTGGAAGTAGCCATCAAAATGGCCTTGCAATTCTCCCATAATCAGGGGAATTCGCAACGTAGAAAAATTATCGCTTTTGCAGATGCCTACCACGGAGATACCTTTGGGGCGATGAGTTTAGGGGCACCAAGCTCCTTCAATGACCCCTTTCAGGATATGCTTTTCGAGGTGGAATTCCTTCCAAGTCCTCAAGACAAAGAAGCTTGCCTTGCTGCTATGTCTTCTTTAAACGCAGACGACTACGCGGCTTTCATCTTTGAGCCATTAATTCAAGGTGCGGGTGGAATGAAAATGTACGAGGCGTCTACCTTGGATGCATTGATTCGGATGGCACATGAAAAAGGGATGTTCTGCATCGCGGATGAAATCATGACCGGATTTGGTCGTACGGGAAAGTGGTTTGCCATGGATTATTTGGCAGAAAAACCAGACATCGTTTGTTTCTCCAAAGGTCTAACAGGCGGCATGATGGCCATGGGCTTAACCCTTTGCAGCGAGAAAATTTTCCAATCCTTCCTATCGGATGACCGCCGAAAGATGATGTTCCATTCTCATTCCTTTACAGCAAATCCATTAGCCTGCGCTGCGGCAAATGCGAGTATGGATTTGATGGAAAAAGAAGAAACTTGGGCGTCTATTGCGCGTGTGGAATCACGTCATCGTGCTTTCGCTGCCACGCTGGAAAATCATTCCATTCTAAAAAATGTACGAATTCACGGCACGATTCTAGCCATGGAAGTGGAAACGGGAGAAACGGATGGCTATTTACACTCCATCCGGGATGATATTTACCGCTACTTCTTGGAGCAAGGGATTTTGATGCGTCCTTTAGGAAATACGATCTACATCCTCGCCCCCTATTGTATCGAGGACGAGGATCTAGTATATATCTACGGAAAAATTACGGCTTTTGCGCAGGGACTAATTTAGTCGACTGCCAAGAAACCATTTGCCAACGCTTATCCGCGTAAACAAATACGTCTGTAAAGCGTAGGCGAATCGTTGTCTGAACGCCATCAGCTGCTTGCTGCAAAATGGATACAATCCCGGTATTAATTCCCGTCTTGCCATAAACTCTCTGCTGCATTTCCTCCGGAGTAATCGTCACATAACTCGATTTTCCAGAAGCGATCGAAGCGATGTAAGTATCTTTCGAATCTTGCATTCCACTCGAGTGAAAATACACTAAGTCTTTGTGCAACACGGCTTGTAATCCAGGGATATCTTTCGCCACCATCACCTTAAAACGGTTTAATTCCGCTTCTTTCAGGGATTCTTCGTTTTGAGCGAAGCTGATCATGGGTGCCAAAAGACAAAATAAAATCAATACTTTTTTCATAGTTCTTTTTCTTTTAAAACGCTTTCGCGCGGTTTATTTACTCAAAATTAAATCAGCCGCCTTCTCCGCAATCATCACCACCGCAGAATTCGTATTCCCCGAAATCACATCCGGCATAATCGACGCATCTGCAACACGCAATCCTTTCACACCTCTGACGCGCAAAGTAACAGGATCACAAACCGACTCCGCATCTGTTCCCATCTTGCAGGTTCCCACTGGATGGTACACGCATTCTGTGGCTTGCTCAATATGTTTTTCGATAAGTTCTTCGCTCCAAGGTCCTGATGGATAATTCAATTCCGATCCTTTTCTTAATCCGTCAAACGCTGTAGACAAGACGATATCTCGTGCGATGCGCACTCCGCGCTTCAAGGTTTCGAGGTCTTCTTTGTCTGAAAGATAGCGAGGATCAATCACAGGTGCTTCGTGGTAAGCTGAAGAACGAAGGGTAACGGTGCCACGGCTTTTGGGCTTCAACAACGTAGGCAAAATCGTAAACCCATCGCTCAATGGCATTTTACCATAATCGTACATATCATAGGCCCAAGCAGACGAGAAATGAAACTGCAAATCAGGTACTTCGGATTGATTCACAGAATCAAAAAAAGCGGCCGCCTCCAGCGGACTCGAAGACAAAGGTCCTTGTTTTTTAAAGGTATAATCTAGGTAGTTTTTCACCCCCAAAGCCACATTATAGGACTGCCCCTTCGTACTAGCCTGCGCGTTCATATTCACAAACAAGTGATCAGACAAATTCTTGCCCACGCCTGATAGGTCTAGGCGGGAGTCAATTCCATGGGCTTTCAATTCAGAAGCGTCGCCAATGCCTGATAATTGTAGTATTTGTGGACTTTGAAATGCTCCGGCAGATAAAATAACTTCTGATGCCTCGAATTCGATAGCTTTCTTCGAACCAGCTTTATAACCTTTTAGGCCAGTAACCGTTTCTCCCTGCATGACCAATGAGGCTACCTGAAAAGAGGTCTGTATATGTAAATTCTTTCTAGAAAGTGCTGGCTGAATGAAAGCCTTCGCCCCAGAAGCCCTTTCTCCATCCTGAATATTGAATTGAAATAATCCAGCGCCCACCTGCTTCGCCCCATTGAAATCAGGATTTGCAGGAATCCCTACAGTCCCGCAGCCTTCAATAAAAGCATCGCCAAAAACCGTCAAATGCCGGTTCTTCGCCACACGGTGCAAGCCGCCGCTTCCGTGGTATTCATTTTGAAAATCTTCGTTATCCTCTGACTTTTTGAAATAAGGCAGCACATCTTGATAGGACCAACCTGCACATCCCCAAGCCGCCCACTGATCATAATCCGCTTTATTCCCCCGAATATAGGCCATGCAATTAATCGCCGAACTTCCTCCCACCGTTTTACCACGAGGCTGGTACAGTCGACGACCCCCTAAATGAGGTTGTGGCTCAGTGTAAAAATTCCAGTTTAAATACGTGTGATTCAACAAAGAATAGGCAGACGGCATTGAAATACGGGGATCTCTAAAATCACCTCCCGCCTCAATCAAAAGCACTTGGTTAAGCGGATTCTCGGATAATCGGTGTGCTAAAACGCAGCCCGCCGTACCGGCACCTACGATGATGTAATCAAATTTCATATTCTGGTAACAATTTTCTCTTTGAATATCCCTATTTTTGGCCAATAAATAACAAAACGTGAGTAATTTTTCTGTTTACTTCTTACTAGGCTTAGAGCACATCCTGAATTGGGCCGCTGTAGATCATTTGTTATTTATCCTTTCACTTGCCTGCGTTTACCAACCGACTGATTACAAAAAACTGCTTTGGCTGATCACAGCCTTCACTTTAGGTCATTCAGTCACCTTAGCTCTAGCGACACTACACATTATTGAAGTGAACATGAAATGGGTAGAATTTTTGATTCCTTGCACCATTCTTTTTTCGGCTGTCTACAATTTGATAAAAACGAAGAAACGCTATAAATATGGGGTTGTTGCCTTTTTTGGACTGATCCATGGACTAGGATTTTCGAATTATTTACAAAGTTTATTAGGCTCAGAAAGTTCTCTGTTTACCCCGTTGCTTGGCTTTAATCTCGGATTAGAAGTAGGCCAAATCTGCGTAGTCGCTCTTGTTATATTAACTTCATTTATTTCTTATTATGTTTTCCACTGGAAGCAAAAATCATACATTAAAGTACTTTCAGGCATTACCATCGGCCTTGTTTTGCCCATGATCCTTGAGCGCTGGCCATAAAAAAAGCCCCGATTTTCATCGAGGCCTTTTTCTGAAATTTCAATGGACTAAAAATCTTCGTCTAACGAGAATGACATTGAATCCTTGTCAGACATAACGCCTGATTTTTGATATTCAGCCACACGCTTCTCGAAGAAGTTAGTTTTTCCTTGTAAAGAGATCATCTCCATAAAGTCGAATGGATTGGTCGCATTGTAATGCTTCTTGCATCCTAAAGAAACCAATAAACGGTCAGCCACGAAATCAATGTATTGACACATCATTTCCGCATTCATACCGATCAATGAAACCGGTAAAGCTACTGTTACGAATTCTTTTTCAATCTCTACCGCATCTAAAATGATTTCGTAGATACGCTCTTGAGGTAATTGATTCTTAATGTGATCAGCATATAATAAACACGCGAAGTCACAGTGTAAACCTTCGTCACGTGAGATTAATTCATTCGAGAATGAAAGACCTGGCATTAAACCACGTTTCTTCAACCAGAAAATAGAGCAGAATGAACCAGAGAAGAAAATACCTTCTACCGCTGCGAACGAAATTAAACGCTCAACAAAATTATCTGACTCGATCCATTTCAAAGCCCAGTCCGCCTTTTTCTTTACGCAATCGATTGTCTCGATGGCACGTAAAAGATGGTCCTTTTCTTTAGGATCATTAATGTAAGTGTCGATTAAAAGGGAATAGGTTTCTGAGTGAATGTTTTCCATCATGATTTGGAACCCATAGAAACATTTTGCCTCTGCATATTGTACTTCTTTTAAGAAGTTATTCGCTAAATTTTCATTTACGATACCATCCGATGCAGCGAAGAATGCCAAAACGTGTGAAACGAAGTGACGCTCGCCATCGTTCATCTTTTTCCAGTCTGCTAAATCTTGAGATAAATCGATCTCTTCAGCTGTCCAGAAAGACGCTTCCGCCTTCTTATAAAATTGCCAAATATCATCGTGCTTAATCGGGAAAAGCACAAAACGGTTGGGATCCTCAACCAATAAGGGTTCTACTGCTATCGTTGACATAAAAATTTAAATTGAACTCGAAATTAAGAAATTCTACCTGATATACAAGACTCCAAAAGGGCTAAAATTGTTTTAAATTTTAAAAGAAAAATCCGCCGATTTGGACAACAAGCGCTGAGCCATAGGGAGAGCGACCTGTGGTGTAATTTAGGTCATACATGACGTTGAAATTAAGCCCGATTTTAGAGCCAATCCCAACGCCTACCAAGACTGGGGTTGAATAATCTAGACCTACACTATTTGCCGGAGTATGGAAGTTTTCAATCTGACCTATTAAGTACCCCTGCCCAATCAACTGACTCAAGGCAGGCACATGCTGACGTATAAAAACGCGCTCCCCTAACAGATTATATGTTCTAAACATATCTGAATAATACTGGTATGTCACAGCCACCCCCACAATCGCATTATTCGTCAACGAATAACCTACCATCGGTGAAACCCCAATACTTGTGGGATTTCCAAAACTCAACCCGCTAATGCCTCCACCAAAATTCAAGCGTTGGCGAAAAGGCAAATCACGCACGTCTTTTTCCACATCCAGATCTCCTTCTGCTCCCTCCTCTTTAATGACCACCGGTTCTTGTGCAAATACTTCAGAAACTCCGACAAAAGTCAGGAGTGAAAAGAATAAAAGTAGTTTTTTCATTTGGCTTAAATTGATTACCAAAATTAAAGGATATTTTTGTAAAATGAACTCCCCACAGGCTAAGCATAACATTGAAAATTGTGATCCGAAAACGCACATCATCATTAAAGGTGCGCGCGTGCATAATTTGAAAGGAGTGGATGTGGCGATTCCGCGCAATCAGCTCGTAGTTATCACGGGATTGTCTGGTTCAGGGAAATCCTCTTTAGCCTTTGATACGCTATTTGCAGAGGGCCAAAGAATGTACGTGGAAAGTCTAAACAGCTACGCACGCCAATTCTTGGGGCGGATGGAAAAGCCCGCGGTGGATTATATCAAAGGCGTTTCGCCGGCGATTGCCATCGAACAAAAGGTGAATACGAAGAACCCCCGTTCTACTGTGGGTACTACGACAGAGATTTACGATTATTTAAAATTACTTTTTGCCCGAATTGGACGCACCATTTCTCCGGTTTCCGGACAGGAAGTGCGTAAAGATTCGGTTTCCCATATTGTGGATTTTATTGCTAAAAACGATGGCAAAAAAGTCCTCATTCTAGCTCCGCTCGTTCACCACGAAGACAGAAGCTTAGAAAACGAATGTCAATTACTGATCCAGAAAGGTTATTCCCGTCTAAAATTCCAAGAAGAAATAATCGCTTTAGAGGAATTAGTGGAGGATCCCGCTCATTTACAAAAACTGGCAAAAAAGCCGGGGGAGATAGCGATTTTGATTGACCGTTTGGTCTCTAAAAAAGAGGACGAAGAAACGCAATTCCGCGTAGGTGATTCGGTACAAACAGCTTATTTCGAAGGAGAAGGTGTTTGTTGGATCGAAATCGAGGGTCGCAAGCGGGATGTATTTTCGAATAAATTCGAATTAGATGGGATGGTTTTTGAGGAGCCGAGTTTAAATCTTTTCTCCTTTAATAATCCCTACGGTGCTTGCCGTAATTGCGAGGGTTACGGAAAAGTCCTGGGTTTAGACCCGGATTTAGTTTTTCCCGATCACGATTTATCGATCTATGAGGGAGCGATTGCCCCTTGGCGAAGTGAGCGAATGAGTGAATGGTTAAGTCCATTACTTCGCAACGGAGTTCAATTCGATTTCCCTATTCACCGTCCTTACAAGGATTTAACTGCAGCGGAGAAGAAAGTATTGTGGACTGGGAATAAGTATTTCGCGGGTCTGACTCAATTCTTCGACCACCTCGAGAAAGAGACCTATAAAATTCAATACCGAGTGATGCTTTCGCGTTACCGTGGCAAGACAAATTGCCCGGAATGCCAGGGTTCGCGCTTGCGGATGGATGCAAGTTATGTGAAGATTGCGGGGACGTCTTTAGTCGATTTAGTGCTTTGGCCCCTATCAAAATCAAAAGCCTTCTTCGAAAATCTAGCGTTAAACGAACACGACCAAAAGGTATCGAAACGCATTTTGATCGAGATTAATAACCGCCTCGAATATATGGACCGGGTGGGTCTAGGTTATTTAACCTTAAACCGTTTGAGCTCCACGCTTTCGGGTGGTGAATTTCAACGGATTAAATTAGCGACTTCGCTGGGTAGCGCCTTGGTAGGTTCGATGTATATTTTAGATGAACCGAGCATCGGTTTGCATCCTCGGGATACCGAACGCTTGATTTCGGTGTTAGAAATGTTGAAAAACATGGGCAACACGGTTATCGTGGTGGAGCATGAGGAAGAAGTGATGCGTGCCGCGGACCAAATCATCGACATAGGCCCGGAAGCTGGACGCCACGGAGGTAATTTGATCTTCCAAGGGAATTTGACGGAGGCTTTGGCGGACAAAACCACCGACAGCCACACCTTGCGCTTCCTAACGGGGCAAGACCGCATCGAAGTTCCGTATTTCAGACGCAAGCCTTTGGCCCACATCGAAATCACGGGGGCTTCTGAAAATAATTTAAAGAATGTAGACGTCGCGATTCCTTTAGGCATCATGACGGTAGTAACGGGTGTCAGCGGCTCTGGAAAATCAACGTTAATAAGGAAAATTTTGTATCCGGCGATGCTTCGTTTATTGCAACAAGGCACCGAAGAAACAGGGCGATTCCGCGAAATCAAAGGCAGCACAAACAAAATTGCAAGCATAGAAATGGTGGATCAGCAGCCGATTGGAAAATCGTCTCGTTCGAATCCCGTGACCTATATTAAGGCATACGATGCTATCAGAGCCTTGTATTCCGAATTACCCGTGGCTAAAGCCCGCGGTTACAAACCCGCTCACTTCTCGTTCAACGTAGAAGGCGGCCGATGCGAAGTATGCCAAGGCGAGGGAGAAATCACCATTGAAATGCAATTCATGGCAGACATCAAGCTGCCGTGTGAATCTTGTGGCGGATCTCGCTTCAAACAAGAAATTTTGGATGTGAAATTTCAAGACAAAAACATCTCCGAAATTTTAGACTTGACGGTTGAAGAAGCGGTAGAATTCTTCCGGGAAAAACAGCCGCGAATTGCAGATAAAATCGATCCTTTATTCCAAGTAGGTTTAGGCTATATCAAATTAGGGCAATCCTCTAATTCACTTTCGGGTGGTGAGGCACAGCGAGTTAAGCTTGCTAGTTTCTTAGGCAAAGGGAATCCGAACAAAGGAAAGACCTTATTTATTTTTGACGAACCTACCACGGGTCTTCACTTCCACGATATCAAAAAGCTCCTCAAGGCCATGAATGATTTAGTGGAACAAGGGGATTCAGTGGTGATTATTGAGCATAACATGGAAGTCATCAAATGTGCCGACCACATCATTGATTTAGGACCCGAAGGTGGCGAAAATGGGGGCTATATTATATTCCAAGGTACTCCCGAAGAGATGAAAGGCCTGAAAAACAACCCAACTGCCCATTATTTAAGCCAAAAACTGTAATTTTAGCCATGTCTTCCTTCGCAAACATCACTCAGCTCGCAGAAAGAATCCAGTCCATCACGGCAGGATTACACCTGGCGATCCCTGAGTTGATTATCGCTGGAACGATCTTATTTAGTCTGTTGATTGAATTATTTTTACATGGCAAAACGGAGAGATTTAGCACTTCATGGCGCTATTTCACTTGCCAAATACCCCTTTTATTAGCCTTATCCCTCAGTTTTCAACGTTCTGAACTAGGTTTAACCGGCTCGTTTGCCTCTGGCTTGTTTGAAGCGAATTTAGGATCAAATGCGATCAATACGTTGATTTTAGGGATCGGATTTTTGCTCATTTTAATGAACCAAATCCACAAAAAATCCCTCACCTTCGAAGAACTGACCGGTTTCCTTTCCATTTTATTGGGTGCCTTATTGAGCAGCCTAAGTTCAAATGCTCTCAGTTTATTCTTGTCAATAGAGTTTATGTCGATGGGGACTTATGTGTTAGTGAGTCTTCGAAAAGAGTCATCCCGGGCTAGTTTACCTTATGTTTTATTCGGTTTAGGGTCTTCAGCGCTGTTTATCTACGGAATTTCACTTTTATATGGCCTAACAGGTACCTTGGATTTTACGAGTGTGGATTTCTCGCGAGGTATTTCGGTAGCGGATCCCTATTTACGTGGTTTTGCTTTAGGCCTTTTTGCTGTGGGATTGTTGTTCAAGATGTCTTGGGCGCCCTTTCATCCCTGGAATCCAGACGTCATGGAGAATTTACCAGCTGCCTGGATGACCTGGATTTCGACCGCGCCTAAGGTAGCGATAGCCTTTGTGGGCGTGCGTTTATTACCTTCTTTGCCAGTTTCTTTTGTGAATGAATTAGCCGTGTTAGCTATTTTGACTTTATTGGTGGGGAATCTAGGCGCTTTAGGCCAAAACAAAACCAAACGTCTCCTCGCCTATTCCAGCATCGCGCATGGCGGTTTCTTAGCGATGGCTTGGTTCTTTCAACCCATGCAAGCGTTAGATGCGATTTTATTTTACGGTTTCTTGTATAGCATCGCCAGCTTATTGGTTTTTTATCTGATCGACGAAGTAGGTGCGGGCGATGTGAAGTCTTTTGCTGGGCTGGGGGCTGAGAAACCCTTGCCTGCCTTTTTCTTACTAACTGGACTTATCGCTTTAGTAGGTTTACCTCCTGCCGGAACCTTTATTGCAAAAATCACCTACTTCAGTTTATTGTGGTCAAATTATGAAATGACGACCTCTATAGGTCTGCTGGTTTTACTCCTTGTAGCCATTTTAGTGACGGCCATTTCACTCTTTTATTATTTGAAAATTCCGTTCCAATTGTATTTCAAAAAATCGACCGAAAAATCGGATTTGTGGAAAGAGTTGACTTCCCTTGAAATCTACTCTTACGGATTTTTAACCGCGATTTTAATCGCATCTATCTTATTCCCAGCGGTCTTGACAAACCTTTGGAAATAGTCGATAAAAAAATAAAAAAATCAGCTTGTTGGTCATTTATTTTGGCTAATTTTGGGCTTGATTTAAAAATAGCCCCACGTTTCCATGTCTGATTCTATTAAGCACGAATGCGGAATTGCCCTCATCCGCCTACGAAAGCCTTTTCAGTACTACTTAGACACCTACAAAACACCTACTTACGGACTGAGCAAACTTTATCTGATGATGGAGAAACAAGTCAACAGAGGACAAGATGGAGCCGGGGTGGCAAACATCAAAATCAACGTAAAACCAGGGCACCGTTACATTTCCAGATACCGTTCGGTAGAGCCGCAAGCAGTGGCAGATATTTTTGGAAAAATCAATAAAAAATTCGCGAAAGCAAATAAGTTAGCCAAACAAGTCTCAAAGGAAACTGGCATTGATGCGGTTCACGACGCAGACTGGTGGCAAGAAAATGTCGCTTTCACGGGTGAAGTACTTTTAGGCCACTTGCGCTACGGTACACATGGCCAAAACGAGATCGAAAACTGCCACCCGATGTTGCGTCAAAACAACTGGAGAAGCCGTAACCTAGTGATGGCGGGGAATTTCAATATGACGAATGTGGACGATTTATTCGATAAATTAGTTTCCCTAGGTCAACACCCGAAAGAGAAAGTGGATACGGTTACCGTGATGGAAAAGATCGGTCACTTTTTAGATGAAGAGAATCAACGCCAATTTGGCAAATACAAAGACCAATACGAGAACCCAGAATTATCTGACATAATTGCCCAAGAAATTGACTTGAAACGCGTTTTAGAGCGTTCTTGCAAAGATTTTGATGGTGGATATGCGATGGTAGGAATGACCGGATACGGAGCCTCCTTCGTGGCGCGGGACCCTGCGGGAATTCGACCAGCCTACTATTATGTAGATGAGGAAGTAGCGGTGGTGGCTTCGGAAAAACAAGCGATTAAAACATCCTTCAACTGCGCCTACGATCAAATCAAGGAGATTACTCCGGGACACGCCCTGATCATCGATATCGAAGGAAACGTAAAAGAAGTGCCATTCATCGACCGTTTGGAGCAAAAATCGTGTTCATTCGAACGCATTTATTTCTCTCGCGGATCCGATCCAGATATTTACCACGAGCGCAAGAAATTAGGGCAGTTATTGATTCCTCAAATTTTGAGTGAAGTCAATCACGACTTAAAAAATACTGTATTCTCCTATATTCCGAACACAGCTGAAACGGCTTTCTTGGGAATGATTGATGGTTTAGAAGACCATTTGGCAAAAGAAAGAAAAAAAGCCATCATGGATGGCATCCTTTTCGAAGAAGAATTAGAAGAGCTCTTAACATTCCGTCCCCGCGTCGAAAAACTAATCTCCAAGGACGTGAAAGTGCGTACATTCATCACTTCAGATGATCAACGTGACGACATGGTCGCACACGTATACGATACAACCTATGAGGTAATTAATAAGGATGTGGATTCTGTCGTGATTATCGATGATTCCATCGTTCGCGGAACCACTCTAGAGAAAAGTATCCTGAAATTATTGGATAAATTATCCCCTAAGAAAATCGTTATCGTTTCTTCTGCTCCACAAATTCGCTACCCAGATTGCTACGGTATCGATATGTCGAAAATGAAGGAATTCGTTGCTTTCCGTGCTGCTTTAGCTCTTTTGCAAGAACGCGGCTTAGAGAACATCTTAGACGAAGTGAATTTACGTTGCTTGAACGCCCTAGAAAATGGAACTGCAGCGGAAGAAAACTTCGTCAAAGCGATTTATGCTCCGTTCACAGACGAAGAAATCTCGAATAAAATCGCAGAAATTGTGCGTCCAAAAGGCCTAAAAGCAGAACTTTCGATCGTTTACCAAACGGTAGAAAACTTGAATAAAGCCTGCCCGGATCACTTAGGCGATTGGTATTTCACCGGAAACTTCCCTACACCGGGCGGTAACCAAGTAGTGAATAAAGCCTTTGTGAATTTTATGAAAGGTATCGAGGTTCGCGCGTATTAATACACGACCACGACCGCACCCCGTTTTTCTTGCACTCCTTTTTCCGGATAATCGATCGCTTGGTAACGAATGATATAGGCATAGGTTTCTTGAGGGACTTTGGCCCCATTATACGATCCATCCCAGGTAAATGTAGGCCCTTTCGTGCTATATAATTGTTCCCCCCATCGGTTGTAAATCTCTAAGGAAAGTACTTTTGTTCTCGACTTTGGATACGTCGAATTCAGTTCATTCCAGTTGTAGGACGGCTCAAATACATCGTTATGCCCATCCCCGTTAGGGGTAAATACCGTAGGAGCGACCAACACCGCATCACACTTATCTTCAATTTTCACACTATCTTTTAGCTCACAGCCATCGCTATCCCGCAAGGTAAACGAGTAAAGTCCACTACGATTAATCTGTAGATCTTTCGAATTCCAACCCGAGACAATTCCCGGATTAGCTTGCCAAGAAACCTGCAAATTCGAAGGAGAAGGCACTAAAGATACTAAATAAGGCTGTAGTGGTTTATCATTACAAATAATCCCATCGGCCTTTTTCACTGCTAAAGGATTCGTCGTAAAATTCACCTGAGTTCCCTTTTTAATGGAGCAACCAGAGGCATCCTCCTTAATTTCTAAGGTGTAATTTCCGCTCGGCTTGGGCACAGTGATAAAACGAGACGACTCTCCCGTACTCCAGGTATAAGTAAAAGAAGCCACTGGAGGAACCGAAGTAGGCCCTATCAACGCATTTTCTTTGCAGATTAAGGTATACGAAGCAGGCAAAACAAAAGGATCCAATAACTCCACATGGTAAGCAGATGCGTCCAACATATAATTCGTCAAACACGAATTACTAATAGCCACCGTAACCACATAATCCCCCGCTTGCTTAAAATCATAGGTCATCTCAGTTCCCGTATACGAATACAACAACGTTCCTGAAGGATTCAAAGGCACCAATAAACCATCTGCATTCCGCGTAGGATCTAAGGTGCTACGGTAAATTTTCCAATCCAAGCGGTCATTCTTAATCGGGTCGCACAGATCTTGACTCACTTTGAAATGATAGGTCGTCCCATCGCAACTCTGTTGAATACTAGGCGTAGAAGAAGGCTTTGGTGTCAATACAATGGATAATGGTAATCCCAAACCACTCGTAGTTCCAGCTGCCAGATTCAAGCCATTTCGAACAAAAGACGCTCTAACTGTTCGCGTTGAGTCCTTTAGCGAAATGTCCGGATTCACAATTTTTCCTAAACTCGAACTCCCCTGAAAGGCCGCATAAACAATCGAACCACTGGAAGGATCTCCCTGAAGAGCCCCTATTTTCCCTAGACCAGACCACAAGAGACTCTTCGACTTTTGCATGGCACTCGAATCTTTCGAAGCAATGGAATATTGCCAAATCTGGGCATTAGGACCCACATTCGTTGAGGCATATACTATTTTTCCATCAGCCGAAAACTCCACCCCATAAGGACTATTCGCAAGCGATATCCGATACCTAAAGGTGGTTTTTCCAGTTGCCACATCGAAATCATAGATATCTACTTGATTCGATGGAGGACTGACGTAGGCGATGGCTAACACTTTGCCATCCCGAGAAAAATGGGAGGATGCTGTTGGTCCCTTTACAGGAGTCTTTGCACTCGATTCGATAGAGGCAGAAATGCCCGATTTGGACACTTTATACGTTCGCAAGATCGTGGAATCGACATCTTGGGTTTGTAGCCAATAATAATCCCCGCCACCTACCGCGATACCCAATCGCTCTGCTGAAGGAGCTGGACTCAGAAATTGATTTTTAATGGAGACTCCGCCCTTTCCCCCATTCAGTTTCCGATCATAAATACTGTAATACACCTGATTTTGTCCAGCGGCATTCTTGCGCATGGTAAAAATGTAATATTCTGCTTGGCAGCCCTTGCAAGTCGTTTTGGGTAGAATAGCGACCCCTTGAATCTGGGTTGTATCCCCATTTAATCCTTGCGCGACTAAGGAATTATCCTTCGCATAGACCCTGGAACCATTGGTATAAAAAATCAAATCATTATTCTCGTCTGTCATTTTAGCCACACCCTCCGGAGTTCTCATGGGACCTCTAGCTGCTGAAGGAGTGGAAGATCCACCCGTAAATTTCAAGGAAACGTTTGTGCCAAAATTCCAGCCATCCTCTCCTCCTGCCTTCGGCTTTTCCCCGCAAATCTTCACCTCCATTTTAGCCTCTGCTGCACAACCAGATGCTAAATCAGTTACCACCACAGAATAACATCCTGATTCAGAAACTCTAATAGTGTCCGTCGTCTGACCTTTCGGAAACCAGGAAACACCCACCGGAAAGGCCGGTTTAGAAACCGAACCAAAGGCATTTAGCACCACCGGATCGCCCTTGCAAATCATCAAGGTAGTATCCTTCGCATCTTTACCCAAAATAAAATCAGGCAATGCCCCTATTTTCACATCCTGAGGGCCATAAACCGTGGTCACGCCACCGGAGGTCACTTGTAAAGACACTTTCTTCACCCCAGGATTGCAATATTGATAGACCCCTGTTCTTGCGTTGGAGGTCGCACCCGCCTCTCCAAAATCCCACAAATAGGTCGCATTCGCCGGAAAAACATCGCGAATCTCAAATACCGTCCCGGCAGGGGCATCCGTACAATTATTGCACTGGTTGATACAATTGTTTCTTACCTCAATCGTTTTGGGAACTTGAGCGACTGCTGAAAGAGAAACAAAAAGAAAAAACAAGATCCGGTACATGGTATTGGAATTACCCACAAAATAAGTCAATAAATTGGTTATTGCGTTGCATGAATGTAAATTGCTGAGCTATGTGGACTCGTTTATCCATTTTTTTCTATTTCATTTTGTCACTGAATGCTTTTTCGCTCTCAGCGCAAGATCCACAATTATCCCAAAACCTAGCCAACCCCTTACTTAATTCCCCCGCCTTCGCTGGTTTACAGGATCAAAACAAAGTCTACTTCACCCATCGCAACCAATGGCCGAACCAATCAGCCAATTATCAATATTCAGCCGCGGCTCTAGAGCTTAGTTTGGGAAAAATAAACAGTGGCCTAGGACTAATATTCTCTTCAGATAAGCAATTTTCAAGTCTTCAAACGACCGCATTAAGTCTACAGTATGCTTACCACGCAAATTTGAATGAGAAAACCTTACTTTCTATGGGAATACAAGGTTCAGGCGTATTTCGTAGTTTAGATTATAGCCATTTAACCTATGGCGATCAACTGGGGTCATTTTTAGTAAATGGTACGCTAGGAAATACGTTTGATCCCACCGCAGTTTCCTTCGTGAATCGTGTGAGCTATGTGGATATTTCAGCTGGTTTATTGGTGAATCACTCAAATTATTGGCTGGGCGCATCAGTACATCACTTGAATCGACCTAATCAATCCCTTATTCGATCGAGTGATGATTTAATCGCTCCCAAATACGCCCTTATGGCAGGAGTAAGCCTACCGATTTCAGAGGGCACAAGCCTCAAGCCAGCACTTTACGTTAAAAACCAAGGCGCCTTTAGCCAATTAGACCTAGGCACCTACCTACAATTAAACCCCTTAGTCATCGGATTCTGGTACCGCGGATTACCTTTGAATAAAAACACCTCTGAATCTACCACAGCCAATCGAGAATCCCTCATCGGACTCATCGGCATTCAAAACAATCGGTACTCGTTTGGTTATTCCTATGATTTTACGGTTTCAGGCTTAGGCGCAGGTTCCGGCGGTGCGCACGAATTGAGTTTCTCCTATGTGTTAAACTGGGATTTTGGCCAAAGAAAATCCTTCCAACGCTACCGCCAAAGCTTCGCTTGTCCGAAGTTTTAACAGTGGACAGTGGGCAGTAGAGAGCACAAAGAATAAAGCACAAAGAATAAAGATGGAATCCCCTACGGGGATACAT
>CANFWR010000009.1 GCA_947450865.1 Cytophagaceae bacterium | reverse complement strand
TTTTCTAAATAAGAAAGAGTGACACCATGGATTTGTGTAGGTTGTGAGAAGGATGCGACCGCATCGAAGTCTGTTTCTTTAAAGCCAAGCCAGGAATAATTAGAAACGCCTTTTACCTCACGAGCACCTAATACAAAATCGTGTAAGCTGGCACCGCCAGCTGCAGGATAGGTGGGGTCTGGAGGGGTTAGCAAATCTATTCGGACCGGGATGAATTGAGATTTATAAACGCGCATATCGATAGACTTGCTGGCGAGCCATCCGGGCTTGGTGGCAAGAATCCGAACTTTGGTAAAATTAGTAATGTTAATTGCCGACTTCGTTTGTAAGGATGAAAGACTGTCTGGTATTGAGTCATTCACCGTATACCGGAAAATAACATCCCTCAACGTATGCTTGAAATTCAGCTTTTCTCCCGGCCGCAAAATCAGATTTTCATTCACTAAAATGGGTGGATTTATCTGTAAGGTTTCCTCTTTCGGAATGTAACCCACATCGAATTTTACGGTAGGGAATTGCTTTTGTAAAGCGGCTAAATCAGCGGAGGTTAAGGATGTATTCCAAACGTGAATTTCTTTTAAAGTCGTTAGCTTTGGAAGTAGTTTCGAAATTCCTGAGCGGCCTATTTTCGTTCCTGAAATAGACAGTTGTTCCAAGTGATTTAATCCGGTTAATTGACTTAGACCTGCGTCATCAATAGACGTAAAGTTTAGATTCAATTTTTCTAAGTTAGGGAACTTCGAAACCAGACTTAGCGACTCATTGCTTATGGGCATTTTGGAGAGTTGCAATCCCACTAATTGCTCACTGACTTGGGTTAAATCCGATAATGTTTTTGGATCAAATTTAGCCGCCACGTAAAAATCTGCCTGCAATGCTGGGGATTCATAAGCGATAGGATAAACGGTGCAATAGGGGGTGTTTACTGAGGCGATTTCAGATTCGGAAGCGGCAGAAAAATCGTATTCTTTCGAGCTCGTTGTCGATGTGGCAGGTTGAACTAGCTTTTGAAATTCGCGGCTATATTGCCCTAATTTCTGTTCAAAAGAAGCCCCCTCTTTTACCCATAAAGTTAAGAGGGTGATTTCATCAGGCGTTAACTGCGCTTTACCCAGCGGAGGCATGTGCTCTTTCGCGTTCATGGGCAATTTGATTCGATGAACCAAATGACTATTTAAGGCATCTCCTGCCTTCCAAATCGCACCATGTTTTCCGCCCTTCATCAGGTTTGCAACGCTATTCATTTTGAGCGCTCCTTTCGATTTTTGGTCGTTGTGGCAAGACTCGCATTTAGCTTTTAAGATGGGCTGTACAATGTCTTCAAATACGACACTTTCAGGCGTTATTTCTGCGGCTTTAGAACCAAAGCTCAGATAATCTTCCCCATGTGTGATACTCGCTCCAGTATGTCCCGCGAAGAGCAATGCGATGAAGCCCAGCGCGGCTCCCGCGAGAAGATTTCTACGCGCTAAAACCCACGCAAAATACACAAAGGAAACAGCCACGCCTGACCACTGATGCCAGTCTATGGCGGAGGTTTCGTAGCCTCCTTCTTTGGCCAAAAACAAACCGAATATTGCAGTAAGCGTAGAAAATAGGGCAGTTAATAAAAGTAAAAATTCCGCCAACACCTCGAAGGAAGCGAGCTGTTTTTTGATGCTAAAAAGACCTAACAATAAGACGCCAAATCCGATAGGTAAGTGTAAAATCAGAGGATGTAAATGGCCGATTCCGGCAATGGGTAATGCAATGCTCGACTGGAATAATAAAAGGAAAATAAGGAAGCCTTGCAGGCCCCACAAAAGTAAATTTCCTATCTTTTCGATCTTCCCCATTATGCGATTAATCCAGGTATAACATTTCCCGCAATATCCGTTAATCGGTAGCGACGGCCTAAATGTTTGTAGGTCAACTGCTCATGATTTATCCCCATTAAATGCTGCACGGTGGCATGGAAATCATGAATATGCACGGGGTCTTTAATGACATTGTAACCTAACTCGTCTGTCTCCCCGTACACCGTTCCCGCCTTCACACCGCCACCTGCCATGAAAATACTGTAGGCACGCGGATGGTGATCGCGGCCATAATTATCGACCGTATATTTTCCTTGGCAATAATTAGTTCTCCCAAATTCCCCACCCCAAATCACGAGCGTTTCGTCTAACAAACCGCGTTGTTTTAAATCGGTTATCAATGCCGCTGACGACCGGTCTACATCCTGTGCTTGCATCGCCATTTCTTGCGGCAGGTTGCCGTGTGAATCCCAGCCTTGGTGGTAAATCTGTACGAACCGAACGCCTGATTCTGAAAGTTTGCGTGCTAGTAAAACGTTTGCTGCATAGGTTCCCGGCACTAAACATTCCGGCCCATACATTTTAATAATGTGATCCGGCTCTTTGGATAAATCTGTTAATTCTGGAACCGCTGTTTGCATGCGGTAAGCCATTTCGTATTGTTGCACTTTGGCCTCTACTTCCGGATCCTTATTCTCCGCAAATCCCTCGTGATTTAATTCCGCAAGCTGGTCTAGCATTCGTCGTCGTCCTGCTTTATCAATACCATCGGAATCATTTAAATAGAGAATGGGGTCTTCTGAACTGCTGAATACTACCCCTTGATGCGTTGAATCTAAGAATCCATTCGTCCAAAGCTTCGAATAAACCCCCTGTCCATTTCCGCGTCCCCTCGAAAGCAACACACAGAATGCGGGTAGATTTTTATTCTCACTTCCTAATCCATACGACATCCAAGCACCCATGCTCGGACGGTTTCCCACCTGCGCTCCAGTTTGTAAAAAGGTCAATGCAGGGTCGTGATTGATGGCATCCGTATTCATCGTTCGAATCACGCAAATGTCATCCGCGATGGATCCAATGTGTGGGAATAAATCGCTGACATAGGTGCCTGATTTTCCGTATTGTTTGAAATCATAAAACGAACCTACTAACGGGAATTTATCCTGCGATGCCGTCATGCCGGTAAGTCGTTGGCCACCTCGAATCGATTCTGGTAAATCTTGCCCTGCCATTTTAGTCAAGGTGGGCTTGTAATCAAAACTCTCGTATTGGGAAGGGGCTCCGTTTTGGCAAAGGTAAATCACGCGCTTTGCTTTAGGGGCAAAATGGGCAACACCTAATGGCAAGGATTGAGCCGCAGCATCCCCTTTGAAAAGTTCAGGAACTAACAGGGAACCTAGTGCTAATCCGCCTATGCCCGCCGCTGCTTGACCAAAGAAGTGGCGGCGCGTTATGTTCAGTCGATTTTTAAAGAATTCGTTTTCCATATTAAACGCGCATGATAGCCTCCTCTAGGTTAAAGATTAATTGAATGGTCAACATCATCGCCGCTGTGGATCCTGTGACCGCCGCTTTATCCTGTTTATATTCCCCTATTTTCATCAGTTTTTGAACCTTCTTCGGGTTTTGTGTGCAGGAAGTTTGTTCCGCTTCATAATATTTTTTCAGCATCGAGAGCTCTTTTTCTTTCGGTGCCCGACACACAATTCGCCTAAAGGCCCGCGTTAATTTTTCATCGATGCTTCCTTTTTCATGAGAAAATTGGCTGGCTAAAACGCGCGAACTTTCTAGTACATGGGGGTCGTTCATCATCACCAAAGCCTGCAAGGGAGTATTCGTTCGGCCTCTTTGGACTTCACATTGATCTCTGTTACTCGCATCGAAAATCAACATGGTAGGCGGCGGCACCGTGCGTTTGATAAAGACATACATCCCGCGTCGGTATAAATCTTGGTTATGATCTTGGATGTAATTCATCAACGATCCGCGGCCAGATGTGGCTACTTCCCACAAGCCTTTTGGCTGATAGGTCTTTACACTAGGACCACCGATTTCCTTGTTTAATATGCCTGCGGAGGCCAAAACCTGATCTCTAATCTGCTCTGCCGGAATGCGAATGCGGGACATGCGGGACAAATAGATATTTTCCGGATCCACTTGCTGGGATTCCGATGTGACCGTTGAAGCTTGCCTGTAAGTTGCGGACATCACGACTTGTTTCACTAAACGTTTGATATTCCAGCCGTGTGTTTGGAAGTCAACCGCTAGCCAATCCAATAATTCCGGATGCGTAGGCAGTTCGCCTTGCATACCAAAATCCCCCACCGTTTTCACAATACCTCGACCAAAAAACTGTGCCCACATGCGATTTACAAAGACACGGGAAGTCAGAGGATTTTGAGGATCTAAAACCCAGCGCGCTAAACCAAGTCTATTTTGACTATACTTCGCAGGGGTGAATGGCAATATACTTTTTGGCAACCCAAAGCCCACCTCAGGCCCAGGCATATCGTAATTGCCTCTAGATAATACATAGGTAGGGCGATGTTTACTAGAATCAGCCATTACCATAACGTCCACTGAAGCGGTATCTTTTTTGTGAATAAACTTCAAGATAGATTGCACGTCTTTCGTGGAGATCGACATATTAGGCGGATCTGCGAACGAGGCATCTATCGTCCCAAACAATCCTTTCTCAGGTACCTGATTGAAGAACGCATACGTGCTATAATAGTCCTTTTGCGAAATAGGATCATACTTGTGATCGTGGCAGCGGGCACATTCGAAGGTAAGGGCTAGGAAGGATTTGGAAAAGGTATTCGTCCGGTCATTCACATATTCTACGCGGTATTCCTCGTCGATCACCCCGCCTTCTTGGGTAATCTTGTGATTGCGATTGAAACCGGTAGCGAGTAACATCTCTTTAGAAGGCTTAGGCAATAAGTCACCAGCTAACTGCCAAGTCACAAATTTCGCATAGGAATAATTCGAATTAAACGCATGAATCACCCAATCCCGCCAAGGCCACATAGTACGCAACCCATCATCTTGGTAGCCATGCGAATCCGCATAACGGGCTAAATCTAGCCATTGAATGGACATTTTCTCCCCATAATGTTTGCTGCCTAACAACTCATTAACCATCTTTTCATACGCCTGCGGGCTGTCGTCTTTTAGAAAACGATCCTGCATTTCGAGGGTGGGCGGCAGACCTGTTAAGTCCAGACAAACGCGCTTTAACAATTGCTCTTTGCTAGCTTCCGCACTTGGCTTCAAGGACTTTTCAGCCATTTTAGCATAGACAAAATAATCGATGGGATTGCGGACCCAGTCTTCATCTGCATCAGGCAATTCTGATTTAGTAGGCTTAATAAAGGCCCAGTGCGGTTTGTAGACGGCACCTTGTTTGATCCACTTTTCAATTAAATCGATTTCATGAGACGAAACTGTTAAATGCGAACTCATCGTAGGCATGCGAAGTGAGGTGTCCTTAGTGATTAATCGCTGGAAGGCATCCGAAGATTCTGGGTGCCCCGGGACGATCGCGTGCATCGAGGGATTGTCCTTAAAGGCCGCATAAGCCCCCTCTGGAGTGTCGAGGCGAAGATTAGCTTTCCGCTTATTCGCATCTGGCCCGTGGCATTTGAAACAGCGGTCTGAAAGAATAGGTCGGATGTGGTAATTATAGTCAATGACATCCGGCATGGCGCTTTCTTGCGCTTGGGTATCTGAACAGCGGGAATACACGAATATGCCCATCACGGCGATGGCAAAAACGAGTAGGATACGCAGGCTGCTTTTCATGATCAAATACGTTCTAACTTAACCGGGTAAGTCTTGTTGGAGGCCCATTGCGGCACGTAGATATTTTCATCTGAGTCCGCATAAACATCATGTGGATGGATGAAAACGGCATGTTCGTCCTCTTTGTGTTGTGCTTGAAGTATACCGTTTTGATATACAGGAGCTGAACCACCTGGTGTCGAAATGACGCGCATATCTTGATCCAAGATTTGAAGGTAACCTGAACCTACAAGTGATTCGCTTGTACTGCGAAAACAAGCAGCGAGAATGTGTTTACCATGTAAAATCGGACGGCAAATATAGGAGCCAGGATAGTGGTAGCGGGTGATGAATTTTCCGTCGAGAGTAAATCTTTTCAAGGAATTATTTACCCGATCTGTAATTAAAAGCGTTGGGTTCGAGGCGTCTCTTGTATCTACTAAAACCCCATGGCAGCAGTTGAATTTGTCATCAGCGTAACCATTCGTTTTTCCTCCAAAATGTCTGATATAACGACCTTTCGAGTCATATTGCGTGATGTAATTAGCCCCATATCCATCCGCAACATAGATGTCTCCATTGCGTGGATTGACTGCCGTTTCGGTGGGCAAAAACTGATTAGGGGCATCGTACATGCCTGTTTCTTTTGGGTATTCTATTTTGAAAATTTCGCGGCCTTTTAAATCGGTTTTAATGACTTGGTGGCGCGCTGTGTCGCAGATTAATAAATATTGCTCGCCGCCTTCATTTAAGATAGTTAATCCATGTCCACCTGGATATGAATGACCCCAGGTCTCCAGTAATTTTCCAGACTTGTCGTAAATTAAAACATTGTTCTTTGTTTCATTTGTCAATAAAATCAGTCTCCCTTTCGCATCTTCCACCATTTCGTGACAGTCGTTTACTGGGTTTTTCCCAGCGTCAAGCATCCCCCAATTAGGGACCACTTTGTATCGAAAAGAACCATGTCCTAGGGTGACTTCACCTGGTTTAGGGGCTATTTTTTTCATAGTCTGAGTAGGTAATAAGGAACTACAAAACAGGGCAGCACTCGACTTGATAAAGTCACGACGCAGGATAGAGAGGGGCATAGCCAAACTGTCTTTTAAGTAGGTTGAGATTAATTCCAAATATATACGTTAAATTTTATAATTTCCTGCTAAAATACTACAATCATGAAAAAGCTACTTTTATTCCTCTTATTCCCCTTTGTTTTTCAGGCCAAACCGCTGCGTGTCGGCATTGCCGGAATGACCCACGGTCACGTAGGACAAGTATACACGGCGATTAAAAAACCGCAGCAGGATGTGGTTATTGTCGGTTTTGCAGAACCCAATAAGGAATTAGCGATGTCGCTTTTGAAGAAACAAAATCTGCCAGATTCCCTTTGGTTTCCTTCTTTAGAAGCTTTAATCGCTAAAACGAAGCCAGAAGCAATCGCGGCATTCAATAGTATTTATGAGCACCTCGAAGTGGTTAAGGTGTGCGCGCCTAAGGGAATACATGTGATTGTAGAGAAGCCTTTGGCAGTTAATATGGATCACCTGAATCAAATGAAGGCGATTGTAGCGAAACACCCAATTCACTTGTTGACTAATTTCGAAACGACGTGGTATTCGTCTCATGCCAAAATGTGGCAATTGGTCAAGGAAGAAAAGGCCTTAGGCACCATCCGAAAAGTGGTGATCATGGATGGACATCGTGGGCCTAAAGAAATCGGATGTGCTCCGGAATTTCTAAACTGGTTAACGGATCCGGTGATGAATGGTGGCGGGGCGATTATTGATTTTGGCTGTTATGGTGCGAATATTATGACCTGGTTAATGGAGGGCAAAAAACCGATAGCGGTGACTGCAGTAACCCAACAACTGAAGCCGGATGTGTATCCGAAAGTAGACGATGAAGCCAGCATTATTTTAACCTATCCGGATTGCCAAGCGATTATTCAAGCGTCTTGGAATTGGCCTTTTGACCGAAAAGATACAGAGGTTTATGGTACCAAAGGAATTTTAGTTGCCGATAAAACGAACAAGATGCGCTATGTGACGGGGGACCGATTTGGGAACGAAGGAATGCTTTCGCTGGATCCACTTCCTCATGAAGTTTCGAATGTGTTTCCCTATTTAGCAGCGGTTGTTCAAGGCAGAATTAAACCAAAAATGGACTTGTCTTCTTTTGAAATAAATCAAGTAGTCGTAGAGATTTTATCCGCGGCTAGAGAGTCAGCAAAAACAGGAAAGAAAGTGCTATTACAAAACTAATTCCAAACCGAGAACTCCTAGCAATCCCACGACCGCAAGAATGGTTTCCATGATGGTCCAGGAGCGCAAACTGTTTTTGATGGATACGCCAAAGTATTCTTTATAGAGCCAAAATCCTGCATCATTCACATGCGAAAGCACCATGGACCCAGAGCCGATGCTTAATGCTAGGAGATTGGGATTTACCCCTGAGGAGGCTAATAAGGGCAAAATCAAACCAGCGGTGGTAATGCCTGAAACCGTAGATGAGCCGGTTACAATCCGCAATACGGCGGCAATTCCCCAGGCAATAATCAGGGGATTTACCTCCGATCCTTGAGTCATTTCATGCAGTGCATCGCCTACGTGCATCTCTTGCAATATTTCCTTGAAGGCGCCTGCACCTCCAAAAGTCAACATGAGCGGTGAAATTTCTTTGATAGAATCTACTAGCCATCCGCTGATTTCTGACCAAGTAATTCCGCGTCTGATACCTAGAAAATAGACGGAAACAAAAACCGAGATTAGTAGCGCAACCATGGGTTCTCCCAGTAAATCAAAGAGCGGTAAATGAACAAACGATTTGACAGCAATGAGTGCAACGGGCAGTAATAAGATGAATAAACTGGTTGCAACACTGGGGTTTTGGCCAGATTCATCAGCTTCCACGAAAGACATGGGTGACGCAGGAATATTTTTCAAAGTCTTTCCGAACAACCATCCCGACGCTAACATCGCTGGAATCGAAATTAAGATTCCATAACCGAGTGTCGTCCCCATTTCTGCGCCGGGCAGATGTGTCACTAAATAATAGGGCGCGGGATGTGGCGGTAAGAACCCTTGAGTGATCGAAAGGGATGCTAGCATGGGAATCCCCAAATAAACCGGCGGTAAATGGTATCGTTCTGCGGTGGATAAAACTAAGGGTGCCAGTAATAGGAATGCGACAGAAAAGAAGAGCGGAAGGCCTACGATAAACCCGATTAACATGAAAGCAATGGGCAAACTTTTCGGGCCAAAAAGCAGAACAAAGTATTCAGATAACACGAAAGTCGCCTTGCTTTTGGCCACCATCTTTCCCATCATAGCCCCTAAAATGATAATGGGAATAATGGAACCTAAGGTTCCTCCAATTCCTTTTTGCATGGCGGCAATCGTCTGCTCTGTGCTGAGTGAACCAGCCAACCCCAGGCCTAGCGAAACGACTAGAAAGGAAATAAATGGCTGCAGCTTCAGGACCGAGATGAGGGTCACTAAAACTAGGATGGCGATGCCGATGAGGAGCCAAATGGTCATAACTACAGATTGATCTGCACAAATATAAGATAATTTCGTAGACCAAAAAGGTAGATTCTATCGACTATTAGGCTTACTTTTAGGACATTATTTGCGGAACTTTGGCGCAGTAAAAAGTCAACACTAAATGAAAAAATACCTACCCATTTTAATCGCAGCCATATTATTCACTTCTTGCAAAAAGGACCATGAGTTGGAGCCCATGGATGACAATGAATTGATTACGCGTGTTGTGCTAAAATTTACGGACCTTACAGCGAAAACAGCCATTATTTATACGTTTCAAGACTTGGATGGGGATCCGAGGACACTTCCAGAAAAGTTTGACAAAATCGTGCTAAATAAAGGCGTGACTTATTCTTTAGCAATCGGGGTTTATGATGACACGAAATTTCCAGTAAAAGACATTACCGAAGAGATTCAGGATGAATCAGATGTTCATCTATTTGTATTCAAGACGACACCTGCTTCCTTATTAACAACGACCCTTTTAGACAAGGATAAAAATGGTTTGCCTATCGGTTTATCATCGTCAGTTCTAACTCAATCCACTGCTGGAATCGGGAAATTAAATCTATTATTAAAACACCAGCCTGAATTAAATGGGGTTAGCGTTAAGACGGGTCAAGAAGCGGGCGGAAGCTCGGATATAGACCTTACCTTTGATGTGGAAGTGAAATAAAGGGTTTTAACCTACAAGGCATTCGTCGATTCATGAATTATTTCATTAATTTGGACCAAATTCAACTAACGAATGAAAAAAGCACTTCTCCTCATCTTCGGCCTAGTAGCCATCCCTTTTTTAATACACGCTCAAAGCGCTAAAGGACCTGCACCAGTGCAGCCTAAACTAGCTGATTCTTCCGCCGCGAAGAAGCCCGCATCGAAGGCTAAATCTTACGATCAGGTAATCACCAAGGACGCAAAATCTAAAAAAGGCTTATTCACCACTCACCAAATAGGCGACAAATTCTATTTCGAAATCCCGAAAAAACATATGGGAAAAGACATGTTATTAGTTAGCCAAATCGCCAAACTTCCAACGGGGATTGGCGGAGGCTATGTGAATGCCGGAACATCTTCGCGCGAGCAATTGATCGTATGGGAAAAATTCCAAGAAAAGATCTTAATTAAAATCAAATCCTATGCGGCAGTAGCAGCAGATTCATTGCCTATCAGCTTATCCGTAAAGGCAAATAATTACGAGCCTACGCTGTATATGTTTGATATTGAAACGTATAGCAAAGACTCTTCGAATGTCGTGATCGATGTGACCAAGTTTTATAGCAGTGACATTCCTGCGATGAGTGCATTAGATGCCTCTTTGCGCGTGACACACGGGGTAAGAAATTTAGATGCGTCTCGGAGTTTCATTCGTTCCATCAAATCATTCCCATTGAACATCGAGGTGTTACAAGATTTCACCTACAATGCTTCGAAGCCATCCGCAACACCCTACACAGAGACCATCAGTTTGCAGATGAATCAGTCGATGATTTTATTGCCAGAGAAGCCGATGAAGCCTCGTTTATTTGATGAGCGCGTGGGTTATTTTACCCAAAAGCAGTATGATTATTCGAGCGAGGAATTAAAATCCGTTCAAAAATCCTACATCCAGCGCTGGCGCCTAGAGCCTAAAGACATGGCAGCTTATAAGCGCGGGGAACTAGTGGAACCTATTAAGCCTATCGTTTATTATCTGGATCCTGCGACCCCGATGAAGCTTCGCAAACACATGAAGAAAGGGGTGGAGAATTGGCAAAAAGCCTTTGAGGTAGCCGGGTTTAAAAATGCCATCATTTGCAAAGATCCACCGACCGCGGCGGAGGACCCAGATTTTTCACCAGAAGACATTCGGTATTCGGTGATTCGGTATGTGGCGAGTACGACTCGAAATGCCACAGGACCAAGCGTTAGCGACCCACGTTCTGGGGAGATTATAGAGAGTGACATTATTTGGTACCATAACCATTTGCGTTCGTACCGCAATCGCTTCCTATTAGAAACCGGAGCCTCGAATCCGAACGCTCGTACGCTTGATACGCGCGAAGAGGACATTGGCGAGATGATGGAAATGGTGATTTCACACGAGGTGGGACATGCTTTAGGTTTCCCACACAACATGGGGGCTAGTAGCTCATATGAAGTGGAGAATTACCGCAAGGCAGACTTCACGAATAAGGAGGGAATCTCAGCTAGTATCATGGATTATGCGCGCTTTAATTACATCGCGCAGCCGGGTGACCAGGGCGTTCGCTACATCCGACAAATGGGGCCTTATGATAACTATGCCGTGAATTGGGGCTATCGGGTGTTACCAGACGCGGCTCGTCCAGAAGATGAAGTGCCTACGTTAGATAAGTGGATTGAGGCCAAAGCAGGGGATGCCAGATTCCGTTTTGGTAATCAAGGAACTACTTTTGATCCTAGTTCTCAAACCGAAGACATCGGGAATGATCCCATTCGTGCGAGTACGTATGGGGTGAAAAACTTGAAATATGTGGCTAAAAACTTAGCCGATTGGACGAGCAAAAAGACGAATGATTACGAGGATTTGATCGAATTAAATGATGAATTATTGAGTTCTTGGTCGCGTTATGTGGGCCACGTGACGACGATGGTGGGCGGCGTTTATGAGCAATATGCCAAACCGAATCAAAACATTTCTTCCTATAATCCCGTGCCTAAAGCGAGTCAACAAGCCGCAGTTAATTGGATCGTTTCAAATGTATTTACGAATGTGGATTGGTTGATCAACAGAGAAGTAGTTACCCACAACATGGCGGGATATATCGATCGAATGAGAAGCCTACAAGTTAGCCCATTGAACCGCATGTTGAGTTTAGAGACTTTTGCGCGTTTGGATAACTCTGGTTTAACCGCCCCTAATCATTACAAGACCATTGATCTTTTTCAAGACGTACGCGGAGGCATTTGGACTGAATTAGCAAGCGGTAAAAACATCGATCAATACCGTCGTAATTTACAGAAGGCTTACATTGAACGCATGAAATCGTTGATGACGGAACAGGCGCCTGTTGCTCCTGCTAGTCCTTTCGGTGCTCGCGAAACCTATCCGGTAGCACAATCCGATGTGCGGTCAATCGTGCGTGGCGAGTTGAAGGCGCTTCAATCTAGTTTAGCGGCTTCGAAAGCGAAGTTTGTAGACAAAGAAGTGCGCTATCATTTAGATGATTGTTTGGAGCGCGTTTCGTTGATTTTAAATCCTAGGAAGTAGCGCTTTCCGCGTAGCTTTTAAAGTTGTCTAAAATCATCTGCCAACCGGCTTGTTGCATGTCCTCCGGGTTTTGATTTTCCGGCTCAAATTGTTCAGTTACTTTCGTGCCCATTTCGGTGGATGCGAAAGTAACTTTCATTTTACGGCCATCTCCGATAAGAATATCGAGTGATTTTTGCTCCTCGATTTGTTGGAAAGTACCCCAAAAATCAAAGCTCATCGACCCATCTTTCGAGGCCATTTCATAGTGAAATTCTCCACCCACTTGCAGGTCTGATTTCGCGGACGGGCAGTGCCAATCTGGGGACGCAAAGTTCCAGTTTTGGATATGTTCCGGTTTTGTCCATTTCTCCCAAACATGCGCGATGGGAGCATTAATCGTCGTCTCAATCGTAATGAAAGCCATTTTATTTTTCTAGTAAAGCATTAACACACCAAAGCAATGGGCCTTGGCCGTGCAAATCTCCCACAATTCTTTTACGATCCAAATAGTATTGGTGATCATTTTTCTTGTTTGTTCCCTCGCAAATCTCTGTCAAATCGCCGTTCTCGTTCACGTAATCTTGCAATTTAATCCAGGCTTTTCGCGCCGCTTTTCCGTAGGTTGCGGAAGGTAGCCAACCTTGTTTTACCCCCACAATAAAGGCATACGTAAACATGCCTGTGCAAGAAGTTTCTGGCCAAGAATTGGGGTCATTAATCAACTGATGCCACATGCCATTCGCGTCTTGGTGTTTCAATAAAACGCGCATCATGTCCTGATACCCCTTCATGATGCGTGGTCGGTGTGGGTTGTCTTTTGGCAATACTTTTAATAAATCCGCCATGCCTGCTGCTAACCACCCGTCGCCTCTCCCCCAATAGTAGGGTACATCTGGTGCGTGGTAAAATAAGCCATCCGCGTTTTGTAAGGTGTCTAAGTAAGCCACCATTTCGTAGCCTGCGCGGTCAAGGTATTTCCGGTTTTTTGTGACTTCAAAAGCCTTCGCCTGCACCGCCGTAATCATATACATATCATCCATCCAAAAACGCGTCACCCAGCTTAATCCTGCGCCATACCAGTTACGTACCTCCGGTTTTAAGCTTGTATATTCTTCTGGACTAAGTGTTTTGAATTCCTCATCTGCATACGCAAGGCCTAACTTTTTCAAATCTTGATTTCCATTTTGTAGATGGAAGGCTAAAGGAATTGCGCCAAAAACGAAGTTATCCACGTGGTTCTTCTTCGGCTGAAGATGTGCCTCTTCCGTTAGTAATAAAGCAGTTTTATCATTCAATCGCTTCATCAAGTCTGCGTCTTGCGTTTTCTGCGCAAAGCCTAAAGCGCCTAGCCACGTACATACATCGGGATAGGTGATTTGGGTCGCTGGAGGATTAGAGAAAGTCACTCCATAACGAGAATGAGGAACAGCCATGAATCGCTCCGCTGTCCTTTTTCCTACGCTTAAAGGATTCGCTTTTGCGGGCCAATTTGTCAATTCTTTTTGCGCGAAAATCGGGCTTGCAATCAGTAAAAATAGGATTAGTTTTTTCATCGTTATTTGGCTCCATCCATGGAGCTTTGTTTAGTTTTATCCGCTAGAGGCAAACGCCCTTTTGCGTTCGAAATTTTCAATACGACGGCATTCGGCCATCTGTTATTTGTGTAGAAGCGCTGGCCATTGACGGCGCTAATAGTTAAGCCTAAGGGGCTGGCATGGACGTAGGTTTTGGCATCAAAATCTTGTTTGTATTCCACGAGTTGCCCTTTATAACCGAGTGTTTCCACAGTCGTTTTCTCGTTGCCAATCACGTTTGAGAGCACGAAATGCTTGCGTTCCCCGTATTTCCAATCGTCCGGCGAAGAGCGCAAGATAAAGGCATAGATGTATTTCTCATCGTTCGATTGTGTATACCAAACGCCTTCTTCCTTAATAATTGGCATCGGTTTCACCGAATAAATGGCTTCAGAATACGCGAAGTTCCAAAGCGCCATTTCACGAAGAATGGCCTCTTGTTCGATCTGAATTTCGCCATTCGGTTTAGGGCCTACATTCAGCAAGAAGTTCCCCCCTTTCGCCCGGATTTCGGCTAACATATTGATAACCGTTGTTCCTGATTTTTGGGGATCATTCGTGGGTTTGTATTGCCAATCTGTTCCCATCGTATAACAGGCTTCCCAAGGTCTAGGCAGTGAAGCGTTTGGTGTTGTTTGTTCCGGCGTTTTCATCGCATCGCGGGTGATCACTAAATCCGGATTGATTGACCAAGCAAATTCACGTAGACCATCGCCAGGGCCGTCGATGAATAGGATATCGATTTTCCCGTATTGAGTTAATAGTTCCTTGAGTTGGGCTTTGTCATATTCCATTAAACCGGGATTGGTCTTCGGATAATGAGCGGGATCTTGAGCTCGACCAATGGGCTGGTTGTGGGTATGTAAATAGTAAAAATCATCGGGGGAAAAATAGATTCCCACAGCGATTCCCTCAGCGCGAAATGCTTCTACAATTTCTTTTGTGATGTCCCTTTTAAATGGCGTGTTCATCACATTGAACGGAGTTGTTTTGGTATTAAACATCGCAAAACCCGCGTGGTGTTTGGCTGTGAATACCACGTATTTCATGCCGGCAAGTTTAGCTAGTTTCGCCCAGTCTTTGGGCTTAAACTGCTCCGGATTGAAGTAGCCCGGAAGCTCATTGATGTATTTGTTGACATAGTCGTCAGAAGCGCCCGACAGCGAATGACTAATCACCGCGCCTAAACTAACATCCACATTCCAGTGGATAAACATCCCAAAACCGAGGTCCTGGAACCAATTAACGCGTTCCGGTTTATTCGTCGTTTGCTGGGCAAAGGCCGTGAAACTGAGGAGGATAAGGAGGAAAAACTTTTTCATAATGTTAAAAGTCAGGATTCGAGTAAATCTACCTTTTCTATGGATAATTAGGTCCTTTGACTATCTTTGCACAAACAAAATTCGAGCACTATGATTATTGAACCTAGAATGAGAGGGTTTATCTGTTTGACATCACACCCGAAAGGTTGTGAAAAAAACGTATTAAATCAAATTGACTATGTGAAGTCAAAGGGAGCCATCGATGGCCCTAAAAAAGTGCTTGTCATCGGAGCCTCGACGGGTTTTGGTTTAGCCTCTCGCATCACGAGTGCATTCGGATCGAATGCTGCGACTATTGGCGTATTTTTTGAAAAAGCACCTGCAGAAGGCAAAACGGCTTCTCCAGGATATTATAATAGCCTTGCTTTCGAAGCAGCCGCAGGTAAAGCGGGTCTTTATGCGAAAAGCATTAATGGCGATGCATTCTCTAACGAAGTAAAAGCTCAAACGATTGATTTAATCAAGGCAGATTTAGGCCAAATTGATTTAGTAATCTACAGTTTAGCTTCACCCGTTCGTCAACACCCGGTTACGGGCGTGTTGCACCGTTCGGTTTTGAAGCCTATTGGCGATACGTTCACGGATAAAACGGTTGATTTCCACACGGGGATTGTTTCAGATGTGACGATTACACCTTGCAGCGATGAAGATATCGCGAACACGGTGGAAGTAATGGGTGGCGAAGACTGGCAGATGTGGATGGATGCCTTGTTGAACGCAGGTGTTTTAGCGGATGGCGCGATGACCGTTGCGTATTCCTACATTGGACCTAAAGTTACGGAGCCGGTTTACCGTAAAGGAACGATTGGAATGGCGAAAGACCATTTAGAATCGACGGCGTTTAAGATTACAGATGATTTGGCCAAAATAGGAGGCAAAGCCTTCGTTTCCGTGAACAAAGCCTTAGTAACTCAAGCGAGTTCAGCTATCCCAGTGATTCCATTATACATCTCGTTGTTGTACAAAATAATGAAAGCAGAAGGAACACACGAGGGTTGCATCGAGCAAATCCAACGTCTATTCAGCGCGCGTCTGTATACGAACGGAGCAATTCCAGTAGATGAAAAAGGACGTATCCGCATCGACGATTGGGAAATGAATGATGAGGTTCAAAAAGAAGTAGCTGAATTGTGGAAAGGAGCTACGACAGAAAACCTTTCAGCGATAGGCGATTTAAATGGTTATAAATCCGATTTCTTAAATTTGTTTGGCTTTGGTTTCGATGGCGTAGATTATGCTGCGGAAGCGAACGAACTGGTAGAGATTCCGGGATTAATTACGGTAGTGAAATAGACTGAAAGCCATCTGAGAGGATGGCTTTTTTTATGAGTATATGAACATTTTCGAACGCATGCGTGCTGGCGGAATCATTCCGCATACTGACCCACAATGGGCGGAGGTTTGGGAGATCGTGAATCAAACGATTGCGCTTTCTGCTAAGCTGAATGCTTCAGGTAACGCGGATGACATTCGCGCGATTTTATCTGAAATTTTAGGCCAAAGCATTGATCCATCGACGACTGTTTTAGCCCCATTTTCAACCAATTTTGGAAAGCATACGACGATAGGGAAAAATGTGTTTATCAACCATGGCTGTTCGTTTTTAGACTTGGGCGGAATCATCATTGAAGACGATGTGTTGATCGGGCCGCAAGTGAAATTACTGACAGAGAACCACCGGGTGGATCCAAGCAATCGCAAAAGCCTAGATCTAAAACCTATTCACATTGGCAAAAATGTATGGCTAGGAGCTGGCGCCATTATTTTGCCGGGGGTGACGGTAGGTGAAAATTCGATTGTAGCAGCTGGTGCCGTGGTGACGAAAGACGTTCATGCTAATACGATTGTGGGTGGGGTGCCGGCGAAGTTTATTAAAAAGATCGATTAATTCGTTGTTTGAATTCTATAATTCGGAAGCGTTTGATTTGTCTATATTTGCTTCGATTCTCATAAATCATTCAGACTATGATCAAGAAATATTCCGTTAAGATTAACCAGAAAGTCCACCAGGTAGAGGCGGACGAAAACATGCCCCTTTTGTGGGTGCTCCGAGATATTCTCGGCATGGAAGGTACTAAATACGGTTGTGGCGTGGGCTCTTGCGGAGCGTGCACGGTGCATTTAAATGGGGAGGCGGTTCGGTCGTGCCAGTTGCCTATTTCGGCTTTGGCAGGAACAGAAATCACCACCATCGAAGGCTTATCTGCGAAGGGTGATCATCCGGTACAGAAAGCGTGGGTGGATGTGGACGTCGCACAATGCGGGTATTGTCAGTCTGGCCAAATCATGAGCGCCGCGGCTCTCTTGAAAAACAACCCTAATCCAACGGAAGAAGATATTGAGAATTTCATGACCGGCAACATTTGCCGTTGTGGAACCTATACGCGTATCAAAAAAGCCATTCAACTAGCCGCTACGAAATAAGATGAAAAAGACAGACTCAAATCTCAGCAGACGTTCGTTTTTGAAAGTATCATCGCTATCCGGAGGAGGTATGATGCTGGGTATTTCTTGGTTCGCAAGCGCGAAGCCGTTGGAATCCTTAGGCGAATTGAACATCGAACCCGTATGGCAAGAGGTGACAAGTTTCATCAAAATTGCGTCGGATAATTCTATCAAAATATTTTCTCCTAACCCTGAATTTGGCCAAAATGTGATGACCTCTTTACCGATGTTAATTGCAGAGGAATTAGACGTGGATTGGAAGCAAGTGGAAGTGGAACAAGGGAATTACGACCCCAAAGCATTTCCGCGTCAGTTTACCGGAGGTAGCCAAGGTATTCGCATGGCTTGGAAGCAATTGCGGACGGTGGGTTCGGCAGCGCGTCAGATGATTTTGACGGCGGCAAGCCAGGCCTGGAATTTGCCAGTAACAGAATTGACCACCGCTAACGGAATGGTCACACATGCGTTTAGTGGCAAGTCAGAAACCTACGGAACTTTTGCCGCGGCAGCTGCGAAATTACCCGTGCCTAAGGATATCGTCTTGAAAGGAAATCAATCGTTCCGCTTAATTGGTACTCCTCAGAAGAATGTGGTAGCCCCTAAAATCGTACAAGGAAAACCCTTATTTGGGATGGACTACCGCGAAGCAGGCATGTTGTATGCGATGACGGAACGTCCACCGGCTTTTGGGATGCAATTAAAATCCTTTGATGCGACTGCGGCGAAAAAGATGCCAGGTATCGTGGATATTTTCCCAATCAAAGTATATAATGATGACCACAAATTTGCCGGGTTTGATACACGTGCTTTTAATGAAGTAATTGCTATTGTGGGCAAGTCTACCTGGGATGTGATGAATGCGCGCAAGAAGCTGAAAGCGGTTTGGGAAGTAGCGCCAGAGAAGAAGGAGATGGGTCAAAATGGCCAAGAAAGAACAATTCCAGCAGGTTTAGAAAGCACGAAAAAGCATTATGCTCAAATGCTGGAAATGGATAAAAAACCAGGCAAAATTGAGCGTAGAGACGGGGATCCAGAAAAGGCGTTTGGGGAGGCGAAACACGTCATTGAAAGAACCTATACGGCACCGTTTTTAGCGCATAATATTATGGAACCGACGAATACCTTTGCGCATTTTGTAGGGGACAAAGTGCGATTCGTGGCACCTATTCAGATTCCAGATTTTATGGTTCCATCGATGGTGGCACGTTTAGGCATTCCGAAGGAAAATATTTCCATTGAATTAGCTCGTATGGGTGGCGGTTTCGGTCGTCGTGCCTACGGTCACTATATGATTGAGGCGGCCTTGATTTCGAAGCAAGCTAACGCCCCGATTAAACTGATTTATACGCGTGAGGACGATGTGAGTGGTGGGACTTATCGCCCAATGTATCAATTGACGTATCGCGCGGCATTTGATGAGAATAAGAAGCTGATTGCTTTTCATGCCAAAGGTGGAGGAGTTCCTGAATCCCCTCTGCATGCGAATCGTTTTCCAGCAGGAGCGATTGATAATTACTTAGCCGAAAGCTGGGTGATCCCATCTAACATTACCATTGCAGCCTTCCGTGCACCGCGTTCTAATTTTAATGCAGCGGCAGAACAATCGTTCTTGGATGAGATTTCAGAATACATGGGTAAGGATCCGATTGCCTTCCGTTTGGAATTATTACAACGGGCTAAGGATAATCCAGTAGGAAAAACCAACGATTACGATGCGAGCCGTTACATGGGCGTGTTGGAATTAGTTCGCGAGAAATCGGGCTGGGGGAAACCCGAAAATGCGGGTAAAAAGCGCGGAGTTTCGGCGTATTTCTGCCACAATTCGTATGCAGCTCAAGTCATTGATTTACGCGTAAAAGGAGATCAAGTAACAGTCGATCAAGTAACTACTGCTCTAGATTGTGGTGTTGTTGTGAATCCAGAGGGAGCTAAAAATATGGCGGAAGGTGCGGCAATTGACGGAATTGGCAATGCCTTATTTGGCCAATTAACCTTAACAGAGGGTCGTACAGATCAACGCAATTTCGATACTTATCGTATGATTCGTCACAACGAGGCGCCGAAGAAAATCGACGTGCATTTTGTGAAGAATGAGATTGATCCTACGGGATTAGGTGAGCCACCGTTTCCTCCGATTTTTGGGGCGGTTGCGAACGCCTTGTATAAGGCGACGGGTAAGCGTTTTTACCAGCAGCCTTTTCAACCGCAGCTAAAGGCATAGCATTAATTTATTTTATGATTTTTATAAAATAGTTTAAATTTTATTATTCAAAATGCCTCTATAGTTTTGCATGCAAACGACTCTGACTCAATTAAATCAATCAATCAATTGTGTTAGTTTAATTAATGAAAAAATAATCAATTAAAGCCAGGCAAATTTTGCTTGGCTTTTTTATTGAAAGTATTTCTGCTTGATCTGCTCTTTATTTTCGGCTAAATAAGCTAAGAATGCCTTCGAAACAGGCGACAAATTTTTATCCTTGTGCCAAATTAATTTCCATTTAGTAGAGATGGGTAAACCATCCCGTTCGATGATTTTGAGAGAACCCGATTTGATTTCATTTTTGATTCCAATGATGGGCATAATCGAATAGCCTAGTCCAGCAATCACCGCCTGCTTAACAGCTTCATTCGACGTTAATTCAATTTTTTTCAATCCATCCACTCCTTGCTTTTTGAAATAACTCTCCATCACTTTTCGGGTACCTGACCCGTATTCACGGAAAATGAGGGGCAGTTCGTTTTTGAAATCTAGGTAATTAAAGGTGGGCTTCATCTTCGCTGTTTCACTGTTACCTATGAGGTATAAATCATTTGAAAGTAGGTCGATGGAGTCAAATGTGGGGTTATCTAAGGCGTCTGAAACGAGACTAAAATCGACCTCATTATCTAGCTGACTTTCCATTACTTTTTCCCTATTTGTTACGTCAATATTAATTTCTACGCCTGGATTAGAACGCAAGAATTCGGTTAAAAAATAAGGCAAAACATATTTCCCTGTAGAGACAATGGATATTTTAAGGCGACCCACTAATTGGTCTTTGAAAGCCATCTTCTTGTAATTAATGGCATAGACTTGGTCTAGGATATTTTTAGCAGATTCTGCAATCTCTTTTCCAAAATCAGTGATGTAAATTTTCTTCCCAATGATTTCGATGAGTGGAATGTCGAATTGGGCTTGCAGGTTTTTGATTTGAATGGAAACCGCAGGCTGAGTTAGATTAAGCTCTTCCGCCGCTTTTGTAATGCTAGTCGTTTGCACCACTTTCAAGAAAATCTGTAATTGATTTAGGGTATAGTTCATAACGCATCATTATGTATTTCATTATAAACTTAAATAAAAATTATCAATATTCCTTTATTTATTTTGCGAAAAATAATGGGATGAAAGCATTCGTTAATTTGCTCTTATTGGGTGTACTGTTCTTGCTCATCTGCTGGGGATTTTTGGAGCTAATAGTATTGACAGATCCCCTATTAAAGAAGTTCTACGCTGCCCTTGTTATTCTTCTAGAATTATCCTTTTTACACTTATTCACTAAACATTCGCAAGATGATTAATTTTGAATTATTGACATTTAACTTAACTAATCCGACTCTATTATTCTTTATTCTGGGAGTGATAGCAAAATATGTAAAAAGCGATTTAGAGGTTCCGGCGGCATCCAAAAACTTCATTTCACTGTATCTGCTATTCTCTATCGGATTTAATGGCGGAAGCGAATTAGCAGTGACTGGAATTTCGAATGAAGTAATTGTTAGTCTCTTGTTTGGCATGTTATTAGCGTTGATTATTCCCATTTACTCCTACTTCATTTTACGGGTAAAATTAAATTCCTCTGACGCGGGTGCTATCGCAGCATCCTATGGATCTGTCAGTGCGGTGACCTTTGTGACGGCAGTCGCATTTTTAGAGATGAATCAGGTAAAAATGGGAGGTGAAATGGTGGCAGTCATGGCATCAATGGAGTTTCCTGCCATTGTTATGGGAGTAATTCTACTGAATTTATTTCCGGACAAAAAAACAGAAATAGCGCCGGTGCAGTGGAAGGAGGCTATGAAACACTCCCTGACGAATGGAAGTGTGCTGATGATTTTTGGCAGTTTACTCATTGGATTCGTCTCTGATTCGACTCAATCCGTAGGGATCAAGCATTTTACGTCTGACATATTTAAGGGTTTTTTAGCGATCTTTTTATTAGATATGGGGATGGTGGCTGCTAGCAGGTTTAAGGCGTTTAAAAAACAGGGTTATTTTTTATTGCTTTTTGCCTTGCTAGTGCCACTTTTTAATGGGGTCTCCGTCGCCATTTTATCACAATTTATCACCGATAATGTGGGGAATAGACTGATATTCGCTGTTTTGGCCGCCAGTGCCTCTTACATTGCAGTACCTGCAGCGATGCGTTTAGTGGCCCCTAAAGCAGATCCGGGAATCTATATTCCGATGGCATTAGGCGTTACATTCCCCTTAAACATTACGATAGGATTGCCTTTGTATATGCAAATTATCCATGGCTAGTGAACACAATTTCAACGGGCGAAAAGTCGTCATTGCGACAAAACACCAAAAAGAACAGGTGATTGGACCGGCATTACAAGAGGCATTTGGGATGAAATATATCGTTTCAGAAGATGTAGATACGGATCTTTTGGGCACATTCACAGGAGAAGTGGATCGTGTATTAACACCAGTAGAGGCGGCTAGGCAAAAATGCATTTTAGCTTTAGCGGAATGTGATGCCGATTTTGCCATTGGTTCTGAAGGATCTTTTGGCCCACATCCTACGCTGTATTTTCTGCCTGCGGATGAAGAAATTCTGCTACTGTTAGACCGAAAAAGGGAGCTGGAGATTGTGGTAAAGCACACCAGCCTGCAAACAAATTATGCCTCATTTGAGCAGGGTTCAGAGCAGGATTTAGCCGATTTTTTACAACAGGTTAAATTTCCTAGTCATGGTTTACATGTGAAAAGTCCAGAGGTTTACGTGGCGAAAGGAATTAGATCTGAAGATCGATTAAACCAAGCGATTCAGGAGGCTGTTAATCGCTTTGGAACCTATACCCTGGAAACCGATATGCGTGCGATGAATAATCCGACTCGGATGTCTGTTATACAGGAGCTGGTGGGAAAATTAGTGGAGAAGATGAAGAGCTGTTGTCCTACCTGCCAAAGACCTGGATTTAGCCCCACCGATGTTATTCGTGGCCTAGTTTGTTCTTGTTGCTCCTTACCTACGAAATCAGTTAAATCGCTTATTTATAGTTGTGAAGGATGCCACTACACGACTTGTGTTTATTTCCCTGATTCGAAAACGATGGAGGACCCCATGTTTTGTGATTTTTGTAACCCCTAAGTATTAATATGATTACGTCAGATATAGCTTTTGTAAAAGCCCAGTTAGAGCGAGGCGAGGTGGTAGGAATTCCTACGGAAACCGTCTATGGTTTAGCGGCAAACATTTACGATGAGCAAGCGATTGCGAAGATTTTCAGTACCAAAGGAAGGCCTAATACCAACCCTTTAATTGTACACGTAAAATCGATGGAACAAGCGCACACCTTGGTGTCGCATTTTCCTCCGAAAGCCTCCCTTTTAGCGGAGCGTTTTTGGCCCGGTTCTCTTACCTTAATCCTGCCTAAAAGTGAGTTTATTTCTGGTGTTATAACTGCTCATCAATCGACAGTTGCCATAAGAATGCCTAACCACAACACAACTTTAGCCTTATTGGAAACGCTAGATTTTCCTTTAGCGGCCCCTAGTGCAAATCCCTACAACCGAATTAGCCCTACCTGCGCTGCGCATGTGGAGAATTATTTCCCCAAAATTCCCATCTTAGAAGGAGGTAATTGCGAAGCAGGAGTAGAGTCGACCATTCTCTCTTTTGATGGAGATGAGGTCGTTTTACTGCGGTATGGCGCTATTTCAATGGAGCAAATTGAGGAGGTAGTCGGACGTATTTTGGACAGAACATCCTCCGAGTCCGTTCACCTAGCACCCGGCAGAAGCAAGAAGCATTATTCGCCCCTGTGTGAATTAATTATTAGCTATGAACCGCTGTTTATGTTGAGTGCTGTTCAGGAAAAGAAAGTGGCTATTTTATGGTTTAAAGAAGTGAAAATTGATAGTCCCAAAGTCGCTATCAATCATATTCTCTCTCCTAGTGGAAGTTTTAAAGAAGCCGCCACAAATATGTATGATGCCTTGCATCAATTAGAAAAATCAGGGGTGGAATTAATTATTGTAGAGCGTCTGCCTAATTATAATTTGGGACGTACCATTAATGATCGATTTGAAAGAGCCGCAGCCAAATGAAAAAACAATTACTCGTTAATGCTAAAATAGTCAATGAAGGCACCTCCTTTTTTTCGGATGTGTTGATTCATCATGGTCGAATTGAAAAAATAGCCACTCATATTTCTGATCCCCATACGGACGTTTTCGACATCAATGGGAATTATTTGATCCCCGGAATGATTGATGATCAGGTGCATTTTAGAGATCCGGGATTAACGTATAAAGGCAATTTAACGACAGAATCTAGAGCAGCAGTGGCAGGCGGCGTAACCTCCTTTATGGATATGCCTAACACTGTTCCTAATACGCTAACCCGTGATTTATTAGAGCAAAAATACCAAGCCGCGGCGCAGCAATCGCTCGCTAATTATTCCTTCTTCATGGGGGTAACCGCCGGGAATTTAGAGAAGGCCTTGCGGGTAGATAACGAGAGTGTTTGTGGCATTACCGATGATGGGCTGTACTTTAATGAGCAACAAATTCTAGCGAATAACCCGGAATATTTGGAAAAATTATTCTCGCGTGCAGAAACCTTGGTTGCCTTACATAGCGAGGACGAATCCATTATTGATCAAAATTACGAGCGGTATTTTACCGAAACGAAAGGCAAAATCCCCTTTGCTTTACATGCCAAAATTCGAAGTACGGAGGCCTGCGTGACAGCCACGAAACGGGTTTTGGACATACAATCAAAATACCAAAATAGACTCCATTTTTTCCACATTTCCACCGGCGAAGAAGCGATGCTTTTCCCCGCCTCTACCGATTATAGAAACAAACGAGTAACAGCAGAAGCCTGTATTCATCACCTGTGGTTTACGGAGAAAGACTATGAAAAAAGAGGAGGCGATATTAAATGGAATCCCTCTATCAAGACCGAATTTGATCGTGTAAAGTTAATCCAGGCACTCAAAGAAGGGCGCATCGATATCATTGCCTCAGATCATGCGCCTCACAGTAAGGAAGAAAAACAAGGAACCTACGAACAAGTAAAATCGGGGGCGCCCATCGTACAGCATACCTTGCCGCTCCTGTTTGAATTAGCTTCTCGCGGGGAAATTTCCGTCGAACAAATTGTCGAAAAAACCAGTCATCGGGTGGCGGATATCTACCGTTTAAAAGAGAGAGGGTATCTACGCGAAGGCTACTATGCGGATGTCGTTGAAATACGACCCAATGCCCAATGGGATATTACCTCGTCATCCCTTTTGTATAAGTGTGGATGGGCACCGGTAGTGGGGGAGCGACTTTCGGCTAAGGTGAAACGTACGTTTGTGAATGGAAATCTCGTTTATCAGGACGATGCGTTTATGTCGGATGCCAAAGGTTCCCGCTTATTCTTCGAAAAAATCAGATAGTAATTTTTTCATCAACACATCCCTTTGCGCATCATCTCCTAGCTGAAAAATATGTTCGCCAAATTCCACGAATCCCTGCTTCTGGTAAAACCGAATGGCCCGCGGATTCTCCTCCCAAACCCCAAGCCATATATAGGGCGCCTTGCGTGCTTTTGCGATCGCTAAAGCTTGCTCGTAAAGTAATAATCCCACCTGTTTCCCGTGGTATTGCTGAAGCACATATATGCGCTCAATTTCGAGTGCGATTGGATCTTGTTTTTCACTTTGCGCAACACCCATGTTTACTTTCAAATAACCGATTATCTCATTTGTTTGAAGCGCGAAGTAAAATTTTGAATTCTCGTTTCGTAATTCCGCCTCGAGTTTCTCCTTTGAAAATCCCTCTTCGAGATAAGCGGCCAAATTCTCCTCAGAATTGTTAGCGGCAAAAGCCTCCTCAAAGGTCTTTCGACCGATGGCTTGTAAGGCAGCGAGGTCTAAAGGGGAGGCCGGTCGGATCGTTATTACATTCATTGATTTCAAAGATAGCAGGCTTGCCGTTTAAATAATAATCCAAATTGTCTTAATTGAAATGTCGTACTTGCATCCTATGACAGCATCACGCAAAACCTCCTTGACCGCCGGTATTCTCTACCTGTTGACCTTTATTTCAATACCAACTTTATCGCTTTACCACGAAATTCACCAGCCTAATTTTGTTCTCGGCTCAGCTCCATCAACTGATGTGGTGCTCGGAGGAATGTTAGAATTGGTGATGGCTTTGGCCTGCATCGGGACTGCGCTGGCGTTTTATCCGGTCCTAAAGAAGCAAAATGAAATGCTTGCTTTGGGTTTTGTGGCTGCTCGGATTTTAGAAGCGACCCTGATTTTTGCGGGAGTTGCGAGTTTGTTAACGGTCTTGAATTTGCGCTCACTAGGTGCAGAAGCACAGTTGGTTTCCCGTGGGTTAGTGATGTTGTATGATCGTTTGTTTTTGATTAGCCAAAGTTTCATTCCGGCCGTAAATGCCTTGCTTTTAGGAACTTTGCTTTTTCAAACACGATTGGTTCCCCGCATTTTACCCATCATCGGAATCATCGGAGCCTTTACGTTGGTAGCTGGCGATGTAGCCGTTTTGTATGGAGTGTATGATCAGCGCGCACCTATCGCCGGTTTATCCGCGGTTCCGATTGCGCTTTGGGAATTTTCGTTGGGACTTTATTTAGTTTTTAAGGGTTTTAAAGACTAAGGCTGGCTTATCAGTTTGTATTAAATCGACACCCATTTTGGCGGCATTTTGGTAATTCTCCACTTTGTCTAATGGGCCTAATAAATCAGTGAAAACTTGAACACTTTTAGAATGTGCCTCCTGGACCATTTCTGGTGTGAGTGTTAAATAATTAGCATCGAATGCATATGGTTGGAGGGAAGAAATTTTAGTGGCTATTTCTTCTTTTTTTCTAAGACTTGGCATCAGTCTAGCTTGTGGAAATTCCTGTTTTAAGGAGAACAAAAACGAATCATTGCCATAAAAGCAAGACTCGAAAGCGAGGTCGTATTTTTTTAGTATTTCAACTAAGGGCTTTGGAGTCACTTCTTTGCAATCCACATAGATAAATGTCTTTTTTGAATGCAATTTATTCCATTGTGAAATAAGCTTGCAAACTTCTTCTAAACTTGGAATTTTCTCTTTTTCAAATCCTTCGAATCCTTTCCCTGCTGATAGTTTTTTTAATTCTGAAAAAGGTATATTTTTCACTGGGCCTGCACCTGTAGTCGTCCGATTTAACGTCCCATCATGCAAGATGACGAGTTGTCCATCTGCCGAAGTTCGCACGTCAATTTCGATGAAATTCACCCGCAGTTTAAGCGCGTTTTTATAAGTAGACAACGTATTTTCAGGTGCCCGCCCGGTATTTCCGCGGTGGGCAGAGATGCGCGGTTTAGCTACTGTATTTAGTGAAAAACATAGAAGGAGTAATAGATAATTTTTCATACAGCAAATTGATCTTTTAATGATAGAAAAGTATTATGCGGGTGTTAAATTATTTTGCCAAAATTCATAACACATATCACCTAATTCTTTAACCATTTGTTAAAATTCAGACTCGGGTATTTCTTTATTTTTGAATAGAAAAACATCTAAACATATCAGATCATGGAATTAGCATTAAGTCTTTCACAACCGCAAATGGAGCTTGTAAGAACTGTTTTTGAATCTTACACTTCGAATTCAAAATCAATTTTTGACGTGGATTATTACATTGATCAGATTTTTGAAAAATGTATTTTTGAATCAACCGTATTTGATCTTTCAAACGACAATGAAGCGGGAGATTTAGCAGTAAACTATTTCAATTTGATTTACGATTATCTAGATGCAGTTTACGAGGAAGTAGCGTAAGTTTCTTGTGCTGAAATTAGATAACTTATTTTAAAATAAGTTATACCTTTACAGCCCTATGAAAATCCCTATTTACCAAGTCGACGCCTTTACGAACGAACGCTTTAAAGGCAATCCTGCCGCCGTTTGCCCCTTGGATACATGGCTTCCAGATGCCGTGATGCAAAATATTGCAGCGGAGAATAATTTAGCAGAAACCGCCTTTATAGTTCCTGCTGGGAATGAATGTGAAATTCGTTGGTTTACACCCACCGTTGAAGTGGATTTGTGTGGGCATGCGACCTTAGCGAGTTCATATGTTTTGTTCAATGAATTGGGTTTTGTAGGGGACCAAATCAACTTCATTTCTCACCGAAGTGGCCCTTTATCTGTTACAAAGAACGGCACCATTTTAGCTTTGAATTTTCCGGTGGATACCTTATCGGAATTACCCTTAAAGCCAGCGTTTGCGATTGGATTATCTCAGGCGCCTGTCAAAGTTTTTAAAGGCAAAACGGACTACTTATTTGTCTACGATTCGGAAGCAGAAATCTTGGCTTTGCAACCCGATTTCGAAGCATTAAAAGCGCATCCTGTTCGCGGGATTATCGTAACCGCTCCGGGCGAAACAACCGATTTTGTGTCCCGCTTTTTTGGTCCTGCTTGTGGCGTAAATGAAGATCCGGTGACGGGTTCTGCGCACACGACTCTGACGCCTTATTGGGCTTCGATTTTAGGTAAAACGGAATTAACGGCTCGTCAATTATCTTTACGGATAGGGGACTTAACCTGTAAATTAGTGGGAGATCGCGTGGAAATTGCGGGCGAAGCTGTGTTATATTTGCGAGGCGAGATTAATGTATAAAGATGAAAAACAGTTAATAAACGAGTAAACAATCCCTATAAATTATAACGAACATGAAAAAACTATTCACCTTTTTCGCCATTTTAGCGATGGCCACTAGCCTTCAGGCGCAAACACCTAAGGCAAATTTAATTAAAGATTGGGAGCGCGCACGTGCTTTTACGAAAGAGTATTTAGATGCGATGCCTGAAACGGGTTATGCGTTAAAGCCTACGAAAGAAATGCGTTCTTTCGCAGGCCAAATGCTTCACTTAAGTGATGCGCTTTATGGAATCGTAGGAATGGCTACTGATGTAGCACCTACTGCAAAAGATTTAGAAAAATCGAATGACGTAGCGAAAGCAAGCGTAACGGAGAAAGTGTTAGCAGCCTATGATTTTGCGATCAACGCAATTAAAAATGCACCGGATGCGAAGTTAGGAGAGTCGATTAAATTATTTGGCCGCTTCGATGTAACGCGTGGTCAAGCAATCGATAAAGCGTTTGAACACCAAACACACCACCGTGGTCAAGCAACAGTATATATTCGCTTAGCGGGTGCAACTCCTCCAGCTGAGAAGTTGTTCTAGTCTGAAACATTCTGATTAGAAAAGGGTTTGTCTTTAATAGGCAAGCCCTTTTTTATGCAAGGCGTTAAAAAACAACATTTACCCTCCAAAATCTGCCCTGTCTGTAATCGCCCTTTCGCCTGGCGCAAGAAGTGGGAGAAGAATTGGGACCAAATCATCTATTGTGGTGAAAAGTGTAGACGTAGCAAATAAGTTTTCGGACGAAGATATTGACCGCATTATCCAAATGGCCTGGGAAGATCGCACGCCTTTTGAGGCGATCGAGTTTCAGTTTGGCCTAAAGGAAAAAGAGGTCATTGAATTCATGCGTCTGAATAGTAAGGAGTCGAGTTTCCGGATGTGGCGCAAGCGAATGACTGGACGCGGCACTAAACATCTGCAAAAACGCGTGGCTGTAGATCCACGTTTCAAATGCACGCTGCAACGCAGCATCAGCCTGAATAAAATCAGCAAGCGCTAATGAAGTTTTCGACAAAACGCGAAGAAATACTAGCGCAAATCGATCGGTTTGACGTAGATAAATACGCTCGTTCGCGCAACTTCCTTACCGGCGGAGTCTCTTATTTATCCCCCTATTTATCCCGCGGTTTTATCACGGTTCCCCAAGTCGTCAAACGATTAAAGGATCGTGGAATCGGTTTAGAACAAGCGGAAAAATTCATCCAAGAATTAGCTTGGCGCGAGTTTTATACGCGTACTTGGTTTCAAAAGGGCGATGCTATCTTTGACGATATTCGCCATCCGCAAGAGGGCATTGAGCGTTTTGGAATCCCTCGTGCGGTGTTAGAATCTACAACAGGCATTCAAGCTTTAGATGGGGCATTAAAGAATTTCCCCACAACAGGATATCTACATAATCACCTGCGCATGTACCTTGCTGCGACGATTTGTAATGTGGCCAAATACCATTGGTTAGAACCTGCTCAGTGGATGTATTACCATTTGTTGGACGGCGATTTAGCGAGCAATGCGCTGAGTTGGCAATGGTGCGCCGGGACGTTTAGTAATAAGCTGTATTACGCGAATCAGGAGAACATCAATCGTTATACCGGTAGTCAGCAAAGAGGGACTTTCTTGGATTTTGATTACGAGGATTTGCCTTCGCAACCTGTTCCTGATCATCTTTCTAAATCGGTGGAAGCGGAGCTTGTTTTTACTGCACCGGTTACGCAGCCTCTAGAGATTCTGCCTGATATTCCCACTTTCATCTACACCTATTACACATTGGATCCTACTTTTCATGAAGGGGAAATGGGCAATCGAATTTTGGTTTTAGAACCGAGTCATTTTGCCAAACATCCGATGGCCCCTAAGACTATCGAATTCATCCTATCACTTGCTGAAAATATAGCGGGAATTCAAGTCTATTATGGGGAATATGCAGACCTTAATTTGAAAGGTATTTTCCGTGATCACCCGATCAATGCCCATTTTCAAGGTGTTCGGGAAGTGCATCCAAGTTTAGCGCCCGGCTTGCAAGGGGAGTTCAATAGCTTCTTTTCGTTTTGGAATAAATTAAGCAGACAATTGAGCTAAATAAGCTTCAGCTCGGCTTAGGTGAGCCTCTCTTTTTTCCAAAGGCATCTTGTCCCAAGTACTGATCAGCATCGCCCACCGCGGATTTTTACGAAACGTTTCACGCTGTTTATCTAAGAATCGCCAAAACAAACCATCCCAAATCTCCTGCCATTCACCCTTCAGGTAATCACTCATTTTCAAGATGTAATTCGAGCCACAGATGTAGGGTTTCGTAGTCATCAAACCACCATCGCTGAATTGCGACATCCCATAAATATTAGGCACCATCACCCAATCGTACGCATCGATGTACAGTTCCATGAACCAGCGATAAACCGCATCGGGTTTAATTTCGCACAATAACATAAAATTCCCCAGCACCATTAGGCGTTCAATGTGATGGCTATAACCTGTTTTTAATAGCTTGCGAATCGTTTGGTCGATCGGTTCGACCCCTGTTGTACCCGTATAAAAGGCAGCTGGCATCTCTTTCGTAAATCCCCAATAATTCGTGGTACGCTGTTGTACCCCGATTTTTCGATATAATAACTGCACAAATTCCCGCCAACCTACGACCTGGCGAATGAAGCCTTCCACACTGTTTAAGGGGGCATTCGAAGTCGCGACGCGTTTGATCACCTGCGCCGGATTTAGTAATCCCACATTAATTAGTGGACTTAAAATACTGTGAAATAAAGTCTTTTCTTGCGCCTTAATGGCGTCTTCATAATCACCAAAAAGCGGCATCCGTTCCTGGATGAATTGATCCAAAGCGGCCTGTGCTTCCGCGTGCGTCACGGGGTAATAAGCTCCCGAAAATGGGCGATCTAAAGAACCTGGATTGTCCGAGAAATTGGCAGTAACATAGTCTATCGCCTCCAGGATATATTCGTTTGGAACAGCCTCTGGAAACTGTGCTGGGATGAATGTATTCTTCGGAATTTTCTTGCGGTTATCCGCATCAAAAGTCCATTGGCCGCCCATCGGCTTCCCGTCGTCCTCGAGTAGAATTCCACGGTCTTTTCGCTGCTGGGTATAAAAGGCCGTTTGAAAATAAGGCTTGCGTGTACCGAGCAGTGCGGTGTCGGTATTGAGGAAGTTTGGGCTTGCTAATAAGTGAATATTACCTGCGCGACGTAACCTGCGTTCCAGTAGATAATCATTTGGGTCAAACAGCGAAATGGGGCCTTCGATGGAAGAAACCAGCTCAACTTCCGAAGCGCGCGGATCTTGCGCATCGATGTATTCTACCGTTTTAACAGCCGCACGAAGTCGATCTGCAAAGGCACGCATCGAAGCCCGGTGGAAGAGTATTTTTTGTTTGTGAAAGGCGTATTGTTTGAAGAATAAATCAGATTCAACGACATAGAAAATAGCCGCTTCTTGAGCGAGGGTTTCCTCAAACAATAGATGTGGGAAAATTAGGAAATAACTATTCGATGAGGCCATAAAATACTAACTGAAAAAACCCATAGGATGTTTTCAGAAAGAAAAAGCGTACCTTTGCACCGGTTTTTAACCCTAATGTATCAAAATGAAACAATTTATAACGCTTTGCTTTATCATATTTGCGACCAGCACACTAAAAGCGCAAACAGGAAGTATCGAAATGAGCACTGGAGGATTCTCCTTCATCCCTGCATTTACCTCGAAAGAGCCTAATTTAATCATCAATGCGGGGACAAATCCTAAGAGAAGAGTTACTGGGAATTTGATGTATATGATGCGCATGAAGAGTATGACGCCTACGACTGTGGTTTTGATTACGCGTTATAAGTTTATTGATAAAAAATTCAAGGCCATCCTTGGAATCCACATGCCGGCTTTTCAAATGACAGAGAATTACGAGGTTACGAGTTTCTTTGGCCGGGAGTTAACATTGAATTATCCAGTTAGCAAAAAGATGAGTATCGGTTCATTTATCCTGAATGGCCAAGCCCGAAATACAGATTTTAAAGTAACGTTGATTTCAGGTAACACGAATTATCGCCACAAGAACTGGGGATTTTTATCACAGGGATATTATTTATCTGTGGGAGATTTAACCGGAGTAGCGGAGACGATTTCGTATGATATCAATTCTCATTTTCAAGCCAAAGCCTTTGGCAATTATACTATTACAGATGGACAAGTTATTGCTACAGTGGGACTGAAATACAACCTATAAATTTTTCGCCTTAAAGGTCCACGTAAAGTAAAATTCAGCCACAATCTCTCCCGCTTGATTTCGGCCAATCGAGGTCACTTGGAGTTTTGTTCCCGCTGGGTTTTGCAAAGCTTCATTCACGGTATCTCGTATTGCAGCGCCATCGGCGCAGGTAAAAATAATTACCCCTGTTGCCTTCTTAACGAACTTCGCCTCGAGTTTTTCGACTAGCATACTCACCGCCGGCTGGCGTTTGTATACCTGTCCAAAAGCCAACATCCCACAACTCATTTCCGCCGCCATCGCCTCTACCGCGAAATACATGGATCGAAACGGATTCTGATTAAACCACGAAAGCTTCACGCGAACCCCACACGATTCTTCATCGAAATGAGCCATCGATAGACCAGCCCAGAAGGCTGATGATAGTTTTTGGAAAACAAAAAACTTGAATAATACCGGATTCGTAATGATCCTTTTGAAGGCTGGAAAATGTGGGTTCATAGCTTGTAATGTTCTGAACCAAAGATATAAAAAAAGGGGCATTTCTGCCCCCTTCTTCTAATAAGTCAATCCATGTCCAAACGCAAACAAACCATAACCCGGTCCTTCCATATATCCCGGAACATCTGATTTATTCGCCTCTACCGCCGCCTGGTTTACAGGAGTGGTGAATGGCATTTTACCCGTCGGTTTATAAGCTCCCGTCACTATATCAAGAAGTGCTTCTTGAGTTGTTCCAAAAGTCGCAATAATGGAGGCCGCTTTTCCCTTATCAATCTCTTCAATCACCCAAGGGTTCGTGTAATTGATGGCCACAATCGTCGGCTTTGCATTCAAAATCTCATTTACATGATTCACATCGATGCGATTCTTAGATAAATTCAAGTCGATTTTAGAGCCCTGCGAGCTGAATAAGCCCCCTGAAGTTGGAATTAACCACAATAAAACCACATCCGCCTCTTCCTTCGTGGATACGAATTCTAAGCCGGGGTAATTCGGTTTTGACACTTTGATTGCTTCCGCCGGGTTGCGACCGGAATTGAAATAGGTCTCGAAATAGACTTTGGTATTCTTAGCGATAGGCAAACGTTTTTCATCGTTGCGTAATAAGACAATCGATTTGCGTAGTGCTAAATCGGCTGCAGCCACCGCCTCTTTATTCCCCACAATTTTCACCGCTTCATCCACATTCACGTAGGGATTTTCAAATAAGCCTAAGTCGAATTTCTCCACCAATAATTTGGCGACAGATTGATTGATGCGCTCCTCCGAAACCAATCCTTTCTTAACGACCTCGATCAAGGTTGTTGGATCAGCAGAACCTGAGAAAATATCTACTCCCGCGATGAGGGCTTTTTGATAACGTTCCGGTATCGTGAGGTTTTCCACCCCCCAAGGCATCATTTCAATAGGACCCGTATCGGAATTAATAATACCCTTGTACCCTAGTTTGCCTTGTAAGGAATCGCGAATAATGGCTTTATTAAATGAGAATCCTACCTCTTCGAATTCCTTTCCTTTTGGTGCAGAATAGTAGGGCATTATAGCGGATGTTCCAGCTGCAATCGCCGCTTTAAATGGCTTCACATGGTAACTAAACATATTACCTGGATAATGGGCGAATTTTCCCCAGTCGAAGTGGGAATCTTGTCCATTTTCTTGAGGACCACCTCCCGGAAAGTGTTTCGTAGTCATTGCGACAGACGATGTAGAAAGTTTAGTGCCTTGGAAACCTAAAACGATTTGGGTAATCATATTAGAAGCTAAATCAGCATCTTCCCCAAAAGTCCCTTCCACACGTCCCCAGCGTGGTTCTGTCGCTAAATCAGCCATATACATATACCCTTTACGCAGTCCTACTGCGCGCCATTCGGTCGCCGCCGTTTCAGCAAATTTGCGCGTTAATTTAAAGTCACGCATCGCTGCTAAACCTAATTCACCCGGCCATTTAGAAAAGGACGTAACACCCACACTAAGCCCAACGGATGCATCCGTCGTTACGTGGTTACGCGGATTGGAGGCAACAATTGCTGGGATGCCTAGGCGTGTGGACTCGCAAAGTTCTTGTAAGTTATTTGACCATTTTGCCAAAATCGCAGGTTCCGCATTCGCCCGCAAAATGAAATGGCGTAAGTGAAATTGTGTTACCCCTTTCGTCGTACCAGCAGCTCCCATATTAGGGAAAGCTAATGGTTTACGGGTGAACATATTGGTACTTTGCACCTGGTCTTCTTCATTAAATCCTTCGGTGATTTTTGGTCTAGGACCACCACCCTGAACCCCATTATTGAAAACTTGATCGCCTCCCATTCTGGTTGTGCTGATCAGCATGAAGCCTACTTTTTCTTCCAAACTCATTTGCGAAACTAAATCCTTAGCGCGCTCTGAAGCCGACAAACGCCAGTCTTCGTATTTGTCCAGTTTATTATTCTTGTTTAAGTCCTTGAAGGACAATTTTCCCACCCTTAACGTAGGCGTTTTCATGGCGACGATAACGGGTTGAGTTTGGGCTAGTAGTGAACTAGAGGCAAAAAGCAAGGCAATAAGCACACGTGATTTCATAGGTTTTTTCTTTCTTTGTATAGGAAAGCAAAACCGTAACCATTTCTAATCACATGAAAAACCCTAAAGTAGACGAATTGATACTTAGTGCCGACAAGTGGCCAGCAGAAATGGCCTATTTGCGTGGCATTTTACTTGGCTGTTTATTAGAGGAGACTTATAAATGGGCTTCTCCGGTGTATATGTTTGGTGGTAAAAACTTAGTAGGGATTGCCTCCTTAAAAGAGCATTGCGCTTTAAATTTTTTCAAAGGGGGACTTTTGCAAGATGAGGAGAAATTATTGATTAAACCGGGAGACCATACGCAATTCGGTCGCTGGATGAAATTCAAATCTGTGGAAGAGATTCAGGCCAAAGAAGCCACCATCAAAGCCTACGTCTTTGAAGCCATTGAAGCGGAGAAACTAGGGTTGAAATTGGAAAAAAGGGAGCCTGCCACGCTTCAGGCACCAGAAGAATTAGAGGCACATTTCGCTCTAAAGCCAGCCTTGAAAACAGCTTTCTCAGCACTTACCCCTGGCCGGCAGCGTGCTTATCTAATGTATTTTTTGGACGGAAAACAATCCGCCACGCGAACCTCGCGCATCGAGAAAAATGAGAAATACATCCTAAAAGGATTTGGTTTAACGGATTGCATTTGCGGCCTAACGAAGAAAAAACCGGGATGCGATGGATCGCACCGGGCGATTGAAAATTTTAAAAGATGACGCAAAGAAGTCATGTCTTTGGCGTTTGTTACTAACGATAATTACCCCAATTTTGCCACATGAATTTTGGAGAACAATTAAAGGAAATCCGCACATCGAAGGGCCTTACGCAAAACGAGTTATCGGAAAAGTCAGGCATCGCCCTGCGCACCGTGCAACGCATGGAGCGCAATGAAGGTAAGCCCAGCCTGTATTCTATGAATGCGATAGGCGAAGTCTTAGGAGTGAATTTGACCTTATTGTATGCTCCAGATGACGAAACCGAAAAACGAAATATCATGGAGAGTACAGACCAACAATTGTGGGCATTAGCTAAAAGGCGTGCGAAATTTAAAAGAAGTTTGAGCGCTTATGCAATCGTCATCCCTTTTCTCTGGGTTATTTGGTATTTGACGATGCCTGGCGAAATTAAATGGAATCAAATTCCATGGCCTATCTGGCCAATGTTGGGTTGGGGATTAGGACTAGGGATTCAATATGTGAATGCCTATGTGATTGAAGTAGGATCCTTAGAACAACGGGAATACGATAAGTTGAAGAAAGGGGAATAAAGTGTAATGGATTTAGAGAATTAGATGCTAAATTAGTATCCAAAGAATACTCTAAATCTATGAAAACAATCGAACTGTCGATTAATCAGAAAGTTCACCGCATCGAGGTGGATCCAGAAATGCCCTTATTGTGGGCCATCCGCGATATCGTAGGATTGAAAGGAACGAAATTTGGCTGCGGTCAGGGCCTATGTGGCGCTTGCACGGTGCAGCTAGATGGACAACCCATTCGTTCTTGCCAAACCCCAGTGGGGAGCATCACCGCGAAACAGAAAATCACGACTATTGAAGGCGCATCAACGCGTTTAGAGAAGATTATTCAAGCGGCTTGGATCGAGCACCAAGTGCCGCAATGTGGCTATTGCCAATCTGGCCAAATCATGTCATCCACCGCTTTGTTGAAATCAAATCCCAAGCCTAGCGAAACCGATATTGAGAATTATATGTCCGGAAATATTTGCCGTTGCGGTACGTATTCCCGGATCAAGTCAGCCATTCAAACCGCTGCCAAAAACGCGTCCAAAACAGTTAAATCTTAAGCCTTATGTCACTCGAATCTAGAAGAAGTTTCATCAAAAAAGCAGGGGCAACGGGACTAACGTTTTGGTTAGGATTGTCCTACGTAAAAGGAGAAAGCACAGCGGTCATTTCCACGGCAAAATCCCTAACGCCTTTCATAAAAATTGACGCCAACGGCATCACGATATTCAACCCAAATCCTGAAATGGGACAAGGGTCTTATCAGGCCGTTGCCTCCATGATAGCGGAAGAATTGGAAGTTTCTTTGGACCAAATCACCATCAAGAACACCAGCGGAGAGAAAGAATTCGGCGGAGGCCAATGGGCCGGCGGAAGTTCCACTGTTCGTGAAGGTTATTTGACCTACCGCAAGATAGGTGCATCCGCGAAAGAAATGCTTATCAAAGCCGCCAGTCAGACTTGGGGAGTTAGCCCTGAATCGTGCACGGCGAAAGAAGGAAAAGTCTTACACGCTGCCACGAATCGCTCTTTGAAATACGAAGAATTAGCGGAGGCCGCCTCTTTATTAGAAATCCCAAAAGAGCCTAAATTAAAGGATCCGAAGGATTTCAAAATGCTTGGAAAATCAGTTAAGCGTCCAGACATTCCCCTAAAAGTAACCGGGAAGGCAGAATTCGGTATCGATGCGGATGTGCCGGGAATGCTTTATTCCAGCGTGGAAAGATGTCCTGTGATAGGTGGAACGTTGAAAACGTTCGACGCCACTGCGGCGATGAAAGTTCCGGGTGTAGTGAAAGTGGTATCAGCTGAACGCGTGATTGGGAAATACAGTTCGACTGGTGTGGCGGTCATCGCGAAGACCTATTGGGCGGCGGTGCAAGGAAGAAAAGCCTTGAAAATTGACTGGGATAGGAAAGGTTTTGAGACATTTAATTCCAGTGATTACGAGAATAAATTACGTGCACTATCGAAAGAAGAGGGCATTTTAGATAAGCAAAAAGGATCGATTGATATTCCTGTAAATCAGGTGGTAGAATCCTTCTATGAGACACCTATGGTGGCGCATCATCCGTTGGAACCGATGAACTGCACGGTGCAGGTGAAGGGGAAGAAAGTGGAGATTTGGACTTCGACTCAGGTGCCTGTTTCAGTAACAGGCCCGGGAATGATGGGAAGTATGCCGGCGGTTTTGGGCATTAATCCAGAAGATATTACGTTGCACGCTGGGTTTATTGGCGGAGGCTTTGGCAGAAGACTATACTTCGATTATATCGTGGAGGCGATTAATGTGGCGAAGCAAGTGGATAGCCCGGTGAAGGTGGTTTGGTCGCGCGAAGACACGACGACGCAGGGGCCTTTCCGTCCCATGACCTTCTCTAAAATGATCGGCGGTCTGTCAGATAAGAATCAATT
>CANFWR010000008.1 GCA_947450865.1 Cytophagaceae bacterium | reverse complement strand
CAATCAATAAATCAATTTCTTTCGCTGAACCCACGCGCAAGCAGGCATTGATGGCTCTTCTAATGATCACCTCATCTTTCAAGCGCGAATCAGCTAAAGTCGCCGCTAACGCTGGCAATGCCGCAGGAATGGATTCGTCATCATTAATCGCTCTTGCCGCTTCTGCTACGATGTATTCATCTGAATCTTGTAGGAATCCCGCAATTCCAGGATGAGCCAACCGACGTAATACGAGTACCGCCGCGATTCGCAAAGAACGATTAGGCGAATTTTGCAAAGCTAACATTGGTTCCGCCTGCCCTATTCTGCTTAAGGCTAAAACAGCAGCATGACGCAAATACAGGTCCTTGTCTGCGTTGGTTTCTATTAATTTCAATAAAGCTGGAATGGCTTTTTCCGTACGAATGCGTCCTAAAGCCTGCGCTGCAAAGAAAGAAACACGTGGGTTAGTTGATGCCACTAATGGAATCAATTGTTCTGCAGCGGATGCATCAAAAATATCCCCTAATGCCTTGGCCGCTTGCGCTACGATTTCTTCATCCTTGTCAGCTAAAAGTGGCTGAATAGAAGCTGCTGCTTTAATTTGGCCTAATCCCCAAATGCCGTGTACGCGAGCTAACTGATTCTCCTTTTGCTGAACGGCTTTAACGAAAATAGCGCTGGCCTTTCTCTCAGCTAATTCATATTGTGCCTTTAAACGAACGCGTTGATCCGCATAGAATAACAAATCATATAGTTGTGTCAAACTTTGCTTAGCATAATCCTGCTGAATATACTGCTTCGTTTGCTCTCGTTCCGCTTTTAAATCATTCTCTTTCTCGTCTACATCGATTTTCCAGATACGGCCGTAGTTCTTGGTATCCCATCCAAAGATCCAATCAGATGCGTAAAGTGCTCCCTCAGGCCCGAAACGAATCCCCGTCGGTAAAATTCCTTTCACTACATCTTCTTCTGATTTGAAGTCAAAAGAAGCGCCTTTCGGCTTTAGGTCAAATGACCAAATGTGGGAATTATTCGTGTTCCCCACGAATTCCACTAGGAAAAATTTATTCGTCCAGCGCTTTCCTAAAGCCGTTCCTGGGTTCCAAAGCATTCCCGTAGGACCATTGTGAAAGTTGCGGATTGGCGGTATAATATAGGCTGCTTGGCCTTCCCAACGTGGGATATATAATTTTTCATCCATCCAAACTTTGTATGAATTATTACGTGGGTCTGTGTATTTTCCATACTGCCAGTTCGAGCGCCATCCAGCATCAGAACCTTCCACCACGTGCACTAATCGCTCACTTTCGCCTGGATGATCCCCATCATTATCAGAGCTAATTAAATTACCATAGTTATCAAATACGAATTCGTGCGTGTTACGCAAACCGCTGGCATATACTTCGAATTCAGAACCATCAGGATTCGAACGAACGATTACCCCTGAATTAGGGTTTTTGTATTGTTTACCGTCTTTAGCCGTAATATTTGCACCAATATCTCCGATTTGCCAATAAATCTTACCGTCTGGTCCTTCCGTCAAACCTGACATGCCATGACCGCCAAAACCAATGTGAACCGCATATCCCGTCGAAATTGATTCCGGGTTTGTCCATTGTCCTCCCTTGTGTTTTAGGCGCATTAAGTCTGGTCCTATGGCCACAAATGCATCTTTCTTGCGAACTAATAGACCGCCGGCAACATCCGTTACTTCTTCATTAAAGCCATTGAAAACGCGCGTAGATTGATCCGCATAGCCATCACCATTCAGGTCTTCCACTTTGTAAATTTCTTCTTTCTCGACTTTTAGATCCAACCAATCGTGCGACCCGTCTCCATTCATATCCGGTAACCACGCATTTTTGGCTGAATTTTCCGGTGCGAATGTGCGGCGTAGAAAGGCTCTGCGATCTTCTACTGTTTGAAAACCAATCGATTCTGTCATCCAATCGCGGTGCCCACGAATATCAAATTCTGATGCTTTATTTCGATTTGTACTATTGACAAAAATGGCTCCTTTATCATCTACAGCGATGGCAACAGGATCTTGTAGCAAGGAATCTGACGCCCATAAATTGATTTTAAGACCTGAAATCAGTTTAATGGGTTGTTTTTCTTTGATTGCTTTGGCATTTTCGGCCACTTTACTTTGGTCTTCATAAATGATTTTGTAGGTATCATCTTTGCCTTGTTTTGAACAAGAAAAAAGAGATAAAGCAGTGCAAGAAAGTAGAATTATTCTTTTCATAGTTGTCATTAATTTTCTTCGTCCATCATACTGCGGCGTTGTTTGGCTGCCTGTTTGGTGGTTTTAAATCGGTAATTAAAGGTCAAATTAAAGGAACGCAAACGTCCTTGTGATTCACCGCTAGTAAAGAAACCAGATCCATCTGCAGGAGAAATATAACGTGATTCGTAGCGATTTATTCGGGAGTTAAAGATATCTAAAATACTAAAACTTAGTGTACCATTCCCTTTCATAATGTCCTTCGAGGCAGATAAATCCATCCAAGCCATATAACCACGTGAACCTTGTGGGGTTAATTGAGGTGCTTCGTAATTTGCCCTGATTTGAAAGTCTGTGGCCCCTATTTTGATGCGGGATGCATGTCTGACAAACCAGGAATAGGTATCGCTTTTATAGGCTGCATTAATGTTCGAGGCGTCCGTGATGGCTCTAAACGCATTAAAGCTCAAATCAGCTTTATAAGCTTTCGTGAAATTCCAGTAACTCGCCACTTCAATTCCCATGGATTGTTGGTCAGCTAAGTTAGCTGGTAAAGTTTTGGAAAATCCTAAACTATCCACTGTTCTAAATCGATCAATTTTGCCAAAAGTTTGGCGGTAATAAATCGAAGAACTGATACTCCCTTGATCAAAATATTTCAAATGCCCTAAATCAAATGAATTCGTGAATTCAGGATTTAAATTCGGATTTCCAGAAAAGAAATTTCGGTTATCTGAGAACGTGACAAAGGGAGTCAAATCATTATAAGTAGGTCTTCTGACGCGTCTAGAATAACTTAATTGAAACGAATTATCCGGTGTGATGGTATAGGTAAAATGGGCGCTAGGAAACAAATTTGCGTAATTTCTGGGATTCTTTTCCTTTGTTTGCTCTAGTTCTGTTTGGATATCAGTTGTCTCCGCTCTTAACCCGAACTGGTACGAGAATTTCTTTACTTTACTTCCAAAAATCAGATAAGCAGCAGAAATATTCTCTTGGTAATTAAACACGTTTCGAAGTCCCGGAACAATCGTGAAAATACCAGAGGGTTGCTGTTCCGTCACGATATAATCATTGATCATATTTCTAAAACTCGTGCGAAGTCCCATTTCGAGTTTAGCGTCTTTACCTATGGGGTTTACATAATCAGCTTGCAAGATCCATTGGCGTTCAAATTCGTCATTTAGCGCTTTTTGTACCTTAGTTAATTCAGGAAAAGCGGACCCATTGGGTTTCTTTCCTATTTGCGTATACAATTGATCTGAGCGTTCCCAATAATCTAAATAACGTAAATCTGCTGTAAATTCTTGCCCTTTCTTCGCGTAGCTTTTCTTAAAAGTTAACGCATATTCTCCATTGGGTTCTGCTTCTTTTTCATCTTGCTGGCGATAGGTATCACTGTACAGATTCGATAGGTTTCCACGGTAATCAAGGTAGAAAAAATCAGTTATACGTCTCACATCGGTACGTCTGTAGATGTAAGAAGCCGTTAAAATGGTTTTATCGTTAAAGAAATAATCGGCTCCACCTCGAACATTATTAACTAAGCCTGTAACGTTATTGGAGGAATGCTGATCTAAATAATTGGTTTGTTTCCCTGTATAAACTTCTTGATAAATAGTATTTCTGCCAGGAGTTCTGCGGTAGAATACCCCATAATTGATGAAGAAATTGAATTTATTCTTTCGGTAATTAACGATCGCCGTTCCCCCAAAATTCTCAGGATACCCAGAAGTCGCTTCAATCGCGCCATTGAAACCCTGGTTTTGGTTCTTTTTAAGCACAATATTAATGATTCCGGCCATTCCTTCTGCCTCATAGCGTGCGGATGGATTCGTAATAATTTCTACCTTATCTATTAAATTTCCTTGCAAAGATTGTAAACCTGATGATCCATTTATTCCTGCGAGTGTCGATGGCTTTCCATCGATCAAAATCCGTACATTATCGCTTCCACGCAGTTTAATCGCCCCTTCTGGGTCTACTTGAATCGAGGGTAAGTTTCCTAAAATTTCAGAGGCTGTCGCCCCTTTATTAGCTAAATCCGTTCCTACATTAAAAATACGCTTATCGAGGTTGAGTTCCATGGAGGCTTTTTGGCCCTTCACCACTACCTCATTTAAGGTCTGATTACTTTCCTTAACGCTAATAGTACCTAAATTAATGGAGCTTGTAAAAGACTGATTAGACATCTTCAAGGCTTCATATCCGATACTTTCGATCAAAAGATCATACGTTCCTGGCGCTACTTCGACTACGAATTTCCCCTTTTCATTCCCGATCGTTCCAGTAACTAGTGAAGTACCTTTAAAAAGACGAATGCTAGAAAATGGGACGTTCACTTCCCCTTGAATCTTAATTTTTGTTTGGGCAAATAGGCTGGAAACGCACAATAAGAGTAGTATCGGAAGAAGCCGAACGTTTTTCATATAATAGGTTTAGAATATTCTTGTAAGTTAGAAAGACAATTTTACATTGTTTATACCCTTCTGACCCGATTTTTATTCTTATTTTTAGATGAAAAAATGCAAACTATGAAAAAGGGACTTTTCTTATTATTCATCTCCTTTGTAATTCAAGCGAATCCGTTTGAGGATCAGGCTAAACGCGTTACGATTCACCGGGATGAATGGGGAATCCCCCATATCTATGGTAAAACGGATGCAGATGCTGTTTTTGGCTTGATGTATGCCCAGTGCGAGGATGATTTTGCCCGGGTTGAGATGAATTACATCGAGAAATTAGGTCGAATGTCTGAAATAAAGGGCGAAAAGGAATTAGCTTATGACCTGTATATCAAATTGTTAATAAATGAGAAGGAGGCCAAAGCAGAATACAAAACCTCTCCTGTTTGGCTTAAAAAACTCCTAAACGCCTACGCGGACGGAATCAATTATTACCTCCAAAAACACCCTCAGGTTAAGCCTCGATTAATCACTCATTTTGAACCTTGGTATCCCCTATTATGGACTGATGGATCCATTGGGGCCATTTCTACGGGAGATGTCACAGAACAGGAAACAGCCTTGTTTTATGGTTTATCAGCTCAAGTCGCTAGTGTGAAATACCAAAATCCAGATGAGAAGTTGACAGGGTCAAATGGCTTCGCAGTAGGCCCTTCCCTCTCTAAATCCGGTCATTCTTTACTCTATATTAATCCGCACGTGACCTTTTATTTCCGTCCTGAAGTGCACGTAGTAAGTGAGGAAGGCTTATCGGTTTATGGAGCAGTAACGTGGGGTCAATTCTTTGTCTATCAAGGTTTTAATCCTTACAATGGCTGGATGCATACCTCTTCTGAAGTCGATGTGGCGGATGCGTATATAGAGACTACCCGCTCGCGAGATGGACAGATGGAATACCTCCTAGATGGCAAATGGATTCCTTTTCAAACGAAAATAATCACCTTGGGTTCAAGAAAAATTAAAGCTTATTTTAACCACCGCGGTCCCGTTTTGGCAGCTAGAAATGGGAAATGGATCTCAGTTCGTTCCTATAACAGAGCTCGAAAGAGTTTAATGCAAAGCTGGTTGCGCACGAAAACAAAAGGATTAGCTGATTATAAACGCGTGATGGATATGCGGGCAAACACTTCGAACAATACCGTTTATGCAGACAATAAGGGCAATATCGCTTATTGGCACGGCAATTATGTTCCGCGAAGAGACGACACAAAAGACTGGGGCATTCCCCAAGACGGTTCCTCTAGTAAAATTGATTGGAATGGGCTTCATTCTGTTGAGGAAATCGTTCACGTATATAATCCTTCTTCTGGGTGGATTCAAAATTGCAATTCCACTCCTTTTACCGTTTCAGGAACTTCGAGTCCTTTACGTGCAAACTATCCTGTCTATATGGCCCCAGATGGCGAAAATTTTCGAGATCGCAATGCGGTTCGTTTGTTCTCACAGACCGGTAAATTGGATTTACAGAGTTTGATTAGGTTAGGTTATGACCGTCGTTTGACGGCTTTCGAAACTTTACTGCCTGCACTTATAAATGCGGCTGGCAACGAATCGGATTTAGCAGAGGTGGTGAAAGAATTGAAAAATTGGGATTACAATGCGTCTGCGAGTTCTGTTGCTCAAACCATCGCTATTCGCTGGGGACTGAAAATAATGCCTAAAATTCCTAAGCCAAAGCAATTTGGAGGAGAAACGGAGGTCGTTCAAAATATGGAAGATTATGCGAAATCGGGGTCTAAATCAGAAATGGTTCAAGCTTTAAGGGAAGTTCTGGCAGATTTAACCAAAGATTTTGGCACCTGGCGGGTTGCTTGGGGTGAATTAAACAGATTTCAACGTATTTCCAATGGTGACGCTTTACAAATGGATGATTCGAAGGCGAGTATTCCAGTCCCTTTTACTTCCTCAGCATGGGGACAACTACCCTCTTACACGAGTCGATCGATTCAAGGATCTAAAAAATGGTACGGGGTGAATGGCAACAGTTTTATTGCTGCGGTGGAATTTGGCCCTAAAATTAAGGCCTACTCTCTGCTAGCAGGTGGCCAAAATGGTGATCCGGCCTCCCCTCATTTCTTCGATCAAGGTCAAATGTATGTTGAAGGAAAATTCAAGGATATTTATTTTTATAAAAGCGATGTATTGAAGCACGCGGTTTCCACTTATCATCCCTAATTTTTGTATATTTAAATTAAAAATTAATCAATGCCTAATCAAATACAAGCCGGATTCGAGTTTGAAGCTATCTTCCAAGAGGCGGCCATTGGCATTATAGTTACCAATTCGCTTTTTGAAATTATTCTGTCGAATCGATTCGCAGATAAGTTATTTGGTTATGAAGAGAATGAATTAAATGGCGAAAATATTTCTTTATTAATTCCGAATCATCTGAAGGATAGACATCACGCTCATCTGAATAATTTGGGAGCAGAAAAACCCATCTCTAGACCCATGGGCGTGGGTTTAGATTTAAAGGCCAAACGAAAAGATGGTTCCTTATTCCCTATTGAAATTTCTCTAAGTCACTTTAAAGCGGAGCGTGGTATGCATTACATCGCATTCGTTAGTGATTTAACACTCAAGCGGAAAGTAGAAATGGAGTTGATTTTAAAGAATCAACAAATCAACCAACTGAACGAAACGTTAGAGCAAGAAGTGGCTGCTAGAACACAGGCGCTTCAAAATACGCTAGATAAACTAGAGGTAAATGCGAAAGAATTAGAAATATCACTGGAGAAAGAGAAAGTATTAGGGGATTTAAAGACGCGTTTTGTATCTATGGCCTCGCATGAATTCAGAACGCCTTTAACTTCCATATTGGGTTCTGCAACTTTGATTGAAAAATATACGAAGGCAGAGGATCAACCTAAAAGAGAGCAACATATCAATCGCATAAAATCGTCTGTGAGTCATTTGACAGAGATTTTAGAAGAGTTTTTGTCAGTAGGTAAATTAGAGGATGGTAAATTAGAAATTCACCCAACCGAGTTTTCTATTCGCGACTTTTTACAAGATATTCTTTCGGACTTTAGTACCTATCAGCAGGCCATTCACCTGCAATTGGATGAAGATTTCACTTGTATCCAAGATGCATCAATTTTACGTAAAGTCATTTTTAATGGTTTGTCTAATGCCTTGAAATTCTCGCAGAAGGAAATTATGTTGAAAGCGGAGAAACAAACGAATCAAGTAATGATTACCATTATTGATCAAGGGATTGGAATTAGTGAAGAGGATCAAAAACATTTATTTGAGCGTTTCTTCCGAGGCGGAAATGCCACGGTTATTCAAGGAACCGGTTTAGGATTGCACCTAGTGGATCGATATATGCGCTTATTGGGTGGAAAAGTAGAAATAAAGAGTGAATTAAATAAAGGGACTGAATTACATATTCAGTTTCCATGGAGATAGCATTATGAGCAAGCGCATATTAATTATTGAAGACAGTGTGGATATTCGGGAGAATACGGCAGAGCTGTTGGAATTATCTGGATTTAAAGTTGAAACCGCTTCTGATGGCTTGGAAGGTGTACGATTAGCACGTTCTTGGAATCCTGATGTAGTGATTTGTGATATTATGATGCCTAATTTGGATGGATTTGGCGTTTTACAAGTCTTCTCCAGTCAACCTGAATTAGCCTCGATTCCCTTTATTTTCTTGACCGCTAAAACCGATCGAGCCGATATGCGCAAGGGTATGGAAATGGGTGCTGATGATTATTTGACAAAACCTTTCCAAGAAGTGGAATTATTAAAAGCCATCGATGCTCGTTTGAAGAAAGCAAAAACGATAACACCGGTCATTGAAGGGATTTCCGATGTTACTTCAGTTCATGAGGCGTTACGCTTTTTAGATCTGCCCACTTGGGAAGGAGAAAAGAAAACACAAACTCACGCGAAAAAACAGGTGATTTATGCAGAAGGCGATCATCCGATTCGTTTGTATTATTTGGCCAAAGGAAAAGTAAAAGCCTACCACACGAACAAGGATGGCAAGTATTTTATCACCTCCTTTATTCAAGAAGGTGAATTTTTCGGCTTTGTCGACATCTTAGAAAACCAATCTTACCGCGAAAGTGCGGAAGCCTTAGAAGAATCTCAAATCATCAGCGTCTCAGCTGTCGATTTCCAACAACGAATAAAGGAAAACATTCACTTGGAAGTCTTTTTCAGAAAAGCTTTAACCAGCTATTTGTTGAAAAACGAAAAGTTGATGGTCGAAATGGCTTACCAGAGTCTACGTATGCGGGTAGCCATGGTTTTAGTCGAACTAGCACAAACCTATGGAACTAACAGTTCTGAGCCTTTAGTGATAAAACTTTCGCGCGAAGATCTCGCTTCTCGTGTGGGAACTGCCACTGAATCGGTCATTCGGACTTTGAGTGACTTCAAAAAAGAGGGATACTTAGATGTAAAAGGGGGCGAAATGACCTTGAAAAACATTGAAGGACTAGCTAAACTCAAATACTAGCTAAACGGATGACAGATAATCGGACTTAGGCTCGAATGGGCTAAATAGTCAGAATACGCCATTCCGATGCCCCAAGCTCCCCTGAAAAGGAGTATTCCTGCAACAAACCAACCCAGGTATTGAAAGATGGGTTGTTTATTTAATTTGGAAGATCCCCAAATATACAGTTGCAAGGCAGGTAATGTCGCAATTCCTAAGACAACCATACTAAAAGCTCCGTAGAGAGGTTTGGGTTGAATCAACGCCACGCTTAAGCCGGCCACCACGAGACCACAAGGTAATAGTCCATTGGCCATTCCTAAAAGGAAATACCCTGAAGGCCCCATTTTTGCCCCTATTTTTTGCAATTTCTTTCCTATGGATTGATGTAAAAAAGCGAGCGGCCCCTCCCCTATATTTTGGCTAATAATTAGGAGTATAAAAACGCCAGCTAGTACATAATAATAGGACCATAGATTCGGAAATAACCAAATAGAACCTATTCCAGCTACAAAATAACCCAGTGCGCCATATATGAAAATACGTCCAAGCGGATAAAGCAGCATCCTAGCAGGTGATTTCCCGCGCGCGTTAATTTGAGCCACTATCGGTCCACACATGGCGAAGCAATGCCAGCTTCCTGCTAAACCAATCAGAAAGGTGTAATACCAGGTATGCATTAAGGAATGAGTATTCGTTGTTCTTCGATGTAGCTTTTGCCGTCTTTCTCCCAGCTTAAACTCACGTTCCAAGGACCTTTGACTAAAAAGGGCGTATTGATTAGTGCAAGACCAGCCGAATCCGCAGAAACGCCAAGTGTTTTATCTAAATTGGCATTGGATGGACGGTAAAAAACTAAACTCCCTTTTGAAATGGAAGCCGGGAACTGAATTTTGGCTTGCTGAAAATCGGCCGAAAACGCTAAACTAGCCTTTGAAGTTAAGGCTTCCGTTTGTTTCCGCTCATTGATTTTTTTCTGAAATGCCTGACCATCCGCATTGTAGTTTTTGCCCACTAATTCGATGGATTCTTTGGACATATTGACATAAAAATACGCCATAAATGCCCCAAAAAGCACAAAGGTGACAATAATCCCATGCCCCCAATTAAAGCTAAATTTATTCATCTGGTTGTATAAAACTAGTTTTGATAATCTCTTCTTTTCCACTTGTTTCGGTTATTTGTACCGGAACCTTCTCTCCATTCTTCCATTTGCCTGGTTTGATTCGGAGGAAAAACTCCCCTTTTGCCATTTTTCCTGGGCCCACTAAATTCAGAGGTTTCCCTACCCAAACAATCTTGAATGGCTCAGGCGCTTCAATCCTAAAGCTTTGCTTTTCCATCGACTTATTCAAAACCTCCATTTGGTACAAATTACTTACCTCATGGGTCTTTTCATCCAGCTGGAAAATCATTCCTGGCGTACGCAGCAGTGTGGTTTCAAAATTTGTCCGAGTCAGGAGCATATAGGCTAATCCCGCGATGATTAAGGCCAAAACGGTGCTATAAGCTCCAATCCGTAAGGTGAATTTAAGTTTTTGGCCTGCATTAACTCCATTCAATGAATCATAGCGAATTAAACCGGTAGGCTGGTGGGTCTTTTCCATCACCATATCACATGCATCAATACACGCCGTGCATCCAATGCATTCTAATTGATTACTACCATTTCGGATATCAATTCCCGTAGGACAAACGCGTACACACCAATGGCAATCGATGCAGGCGCCTTTATCGTCTCCTTTTCCGCGCGGTTCTCCTCTCTTATGATCATATTGAACTAGAATCGAATTGTTATCTAATAAAACCCCTTGCAAACGACCATAGGGGCAAATAACCATACAAACCATCTCTCTAAATCGGGCAAATACAAAGTAAAAGACGGCGGTAAAAATAAGAATGGCGACTAATCCTACTACATGGTCTAGTGGAGACTCGGTCACTAATTTTAACCATTCCTTTTTGCTAATGATATACATCAAAAAGGTATTCGCTATGGCAAATGACAAGAGAATGAACAAGATATGCTTTGTTCCCCTTTTCAAAATCTTCTCGGTATTCCAAGGGGATTCAGCCAGTTTTCTTTGCGCTTTATCATCCCCCTCTATCCAATATTCAATCTTCCGAAATAACATCTCCATGAAGATGGTTTGCGGGCAAGCCCAGCCACACCAAATGCGACCGAATAATACGGTAAACAAACTGACAAACAAGAGGAATGCTACGAGTCCTAAGGCCACTAAATGAAAGTCCTGAGGAAAAAATGGCACACCCCAAAAGATGAATTTTCGCTCCAATACATTGAACAGAAATATTGGATTTCCTTTATATTCTAACCAAGGTAATCCAAATAATAGCGTTAATAACAGGTAGGAGAAATACGTTCTTAGGCGATAAAACTGACCGATAATGCGACCTGGGTAGATCCAAAGTCGTTTTCCATCCTTCGTCTGGTTGTACAGATGGTTCCGGTAATCATCATTATCTATATTGAATTCTGACATAAAAAAAGAGGGTCCGTTGCCGGACCCCTTTTACATTAAAATGGAGACTTTTCTCGGCAGGTACTCAACCCAAAAGGTTTGTAGAGTAAGCAAAATCGAAATATTCCAGTAAGAGCGATCACAACGGCCACAATGTAGACCGTTAAGGTTAGATTTGCTGGAATGATTTTTGCATAAGCTAAAATGGCTAAACTGACAGCGATCGCTAATCGAAAGAGACGATCCATTTTACCAACGTTCAGTTTCATAATCAGGGTGTTTTAGTTTCTGTTCCTTGTGGCTCCTTCGCACCTGGAGGATTAGATCCTTGCAGTGATAAGATGAAAGAGGCTACTTTTTGAATTTGTAATGGGTTTAAGGTTTTATTCCAGGCAATCATCCCCTTTTCGGGAACGCCATGCGTTAGGGTCTTGAAGATGGATTTTATGTCTCCACCATGTAACCAAAACTTATCCGTTAAGTTAGGTCCTACGCCTCCTTGCCCCTTATCACCATGACAAGCTACGCAATTTGTCGAATAAATTTGTGACCCTTCTGTTAAATCTTTAGCTTCTTTTACCACGGTCACATTGTCTTCGTTTACCGAATTTGCAAACTTCTTCATGTATTCTACTCTCGCTTTTTCGGCAATCGACACCTCGGTTTTATATTCCGTCTCTTGAATATTCCCATCTTGGTAAACGTGGTAATACAGGCCATAAACGACAGCGAAAAGAATTGTTAAATAAAATAAATACATGAACCAGGGCGGTGTAGGATTATCTAATTCCGCAATATCATCGTATTTGTGATCCATTAAGAGATCTTTTTCTTTTTCCAAAGGTTTTAAGCCTGTGAATCCATCCCACCAGGATTGCTTTTCAGCCGTTTCCGGGGCAGCTTTTTCGGCCAGTTTTTTCAAGGCTACATGCAATTGGAGCGTTACGACTAAAATGACAATCCCAGTCATTAGGATCATACTTACTAACCAAATTTCAACAACGTTAACTGACATAATATTAAGGTTTTGAGTTCTCATTTAGGTTATTTCCCTCATTGAAGGGCATTTGCTCCATTTCAACGAGGTGCTTTTTGTCCATCCAAATCAAGTAGACGCCTACTAGAACGAAGAATGTCAAAAAGGTTAGCAGCGAGAAAATCAGATAATTATCTGCTCCTGGAATGTTCGATATAAATTGCTTAAACATGCGCTTATTTTTTAGAAATGTCCGTACCTAAACGTTGTAAGTAGGCAATCAAAGCAATAATTTCTTTGTCTTGGCTTACCTTAATTTTCTCTGCAGCTAAATTAGCTTGGATCACTTTGGCCTGTGTATGTAAGTCTTTCACCGCATTAGCAATCTCATCTGTAGAATAAGGCACACCTAATTTTTTCATCGCGGCTAACTTATCCTGCGTTTGAGATGTGTTCAACGTTTGCTCTAAAAGCCACGCATAATTTGGCATAATCGAACCAGGTGACATGCTACTTGGTTCTCTCATGTGGTGATAGTGCCAAGAATCAGGGTATTTCCCTCCTTCTCTATGCAAATCGGGTCCTGTACGTTTGGATCCCCATAGGAATGGATGATCGTAAACGAACTCTCCTGATTTAGAGAATTCTCCATAGCGTTCTGTCTCACTTCTAAAAGGACGAACTAATTGCGAGTGACAACTCACACAACCTTCGCGGATATAAATATCACGTCCTTCTAATTCTAAAGAGCTATATGGTTTTACGGATTCAATCGTAGGAACGTTTGATTTGACCATAAACGTAGGAACTAATTCCACCAAAGAACCCACTAAAATCATCACTAAAGAAGCCACTAATAACTGGATAGGGCGTTTTTCAATCCAACGGTGCCAGTGTCCATCACTTTCGTGTTGCTCCTCGATGATGGCTAATGGGGCTGCTTCCGCTTTCTCATTCGCTAACAAAGTACCTTGAGCCATGGTTTTGAACAAGTTAAAGGCCATTAAAATTGCCCCTGTTAAGTACAAGGTTCCGCCTAATGCGCGCATCATGTGCATCGGCAATAATTGCAAAGTTGTATCTAGGAAGTTGCCATATTGCAAAGTGCCTTCTGCCGTGAATTGTTTCCACATCATCCCTTGGGTGAAACCAGAGATGTACATGGGGATGGCGTAGAAAGCGATTCCAATTGTTCCAATCCAGAAGTGGGTTTTAACTAATTTCTCAGAATAAAGATTTGTTTGGAAGATGCGTGGAACTAACCAATACAACATCGCGAAAGTCAAGAAACCATTCCAGCCTAAAGCTCCTACGTGTACGTGTGCTACGATCCAGTCTGTAAAGTGGGCAATCGCATTAATATTCTTCAACGATAACATGGGGCCTTCAAAAGTGGCCATACCGTAGCAGGTAATCCCCACTACCATAAATTTCAAAATGGTATTCTCTCTAACTTGATCCCAAGCACCGCGTAAGGTTAAAAGACCATTGATCATACCACCCCAAGACGGAGCAATTAACATAATCGAGAAAACAACCCCTAAAGACTGAGCCCAATCAGGTAATGACGAATACAACAAGTGGTGAGGTCCAGCCCAGATGTAAATAAAGATCAAGGCCCAAAAGTGCAGTATCGAAAGACGGTATGAGTAGACCGGACGATTCGCCATTTTTGGCAAGAAATAATACATCAACCCTAAGAAAGGAGTCGTTAAGAAAAACGCCACCGCATTATGGCCATACCACCATTGTATAAGTGCATCTTGGACGCCTGCATACACATAATAGGATTTAAATATCGAAATAGGTAATTGCATTGAGTTCGTCAAGTGCAATACAGCCACCGTAATAAACGTCGCGATGTAGAACCAAATCGCCACATACAAGTGACGCTCTCTTCTTTTAAAGATGGTACCAAACATATTAATGCCAAATGCCACCCAAACTAAGGTTATCGCAATATCGATAGGCCACTCTAATTCTGCATATTCATGAGAAGTTGTGATCCCTAAGGGTAAGGTGATCGCTGCCGCTACAATGATTAATTGCCAACCCCAGAAATGGAAATTAGATAAGAAATCACTGAACATACGCGCTTTCAAAAGGCGTTGCAATGAGTAGTATACCCCCGCAAAAATGGCGTTACCCACAAAGGCAAAAATCACTGCATTAGTATGTAGTGGTCTGATACGGCCAAAAGTTCCGTATTGGGTAATGTTCAAAGAAGGCGCGAAAAGTTGCGTGGCGATTATCACACCTACTAGCATCCCCACAATACCCCAAATAATCGTGGCAATGGAGAAATTTCGAACGATTTTATTGTCGTAATAAAATTGCTCAAATGAGGTAGTTTTTGTACTCATAGCTTGTTTGTTTTTTGGTCATCTTGTAAAATGCGCATCGCCGGAGTGATTAAATCCTCTTGTTGTCCCGTTTTAATGGACCAAACAAAGGCAATAACAAATCCGATCGCCATAAAGAGGCTTAATCCGATCATTAGGTACATTATTTCCATTGTCTTCGCATTTTATTTGTTGCAATTTCGGGACAAAGCCCCTCGCAAAACCTGACTTTAATCAGATTAAAATCTGATTTTAGAACGGTATAATTGCCGTCCTTTCCAATTCATCCCCCAGGTCGCAATCACTAACATACTAATGGAATTGATCGGCATTAAAATGGCTGCTACCAAGGGGTATAAGTTGCCTTGGATCGCATAACTTAACCCAAAACCATTATAGACTAAGGAGAGTAAAAAGCTAGCTTTGATGAGTTGTAGGCCAAATTTAGAGTAGCGAAAATACTCCCCTAATCGAGGCAATTCGGATCCCTTTAAAATGGCATCAGATGAGGGAGTAAAATGCAGATGATCGTCTGAAACGGCGATACCTACTGCTGCCTGTTTTAAGGCTCCCGCATCGTTCAATCCATCCCCTATCATCGCTACGATTTTGCCTTGTTTTTGAAGTGCTTGGATATATTCCATCTTCTCCAAAGGACTACATTCGAATTTTACATGATCTTGATTTTCAAACCAATCCAATACGTGTGCCGCGTGTTCTTTTTTATCACCTGAAATCAAATGGACTTCATATTGATGTCTTAAGCTATGCAACATCCCTTCTACGCCTGGTCTGTTTTCCCACGGAAATTCGATGAATCCGATGGGCTCTTGGTTGATTGAAACGAATAAGCGTGTTTCCGAGCTTATAAATCCTTCCGGTGAATTGAGTTTATTCAATGTGTATTTAGCGCTTCCAATATGGACAAATAAGTCATCAAATGTCGCTTGAAGCCCTTTTCCACTGAGTTCTTTAAATTCGGTTAAGGGTAAAATACTACGATGTTGTAGGAATTTTTTTACCTGCTTCGAAAGTGGATGGGTTGATTGAAATACCAAAGAGTAAATGGCATTCCATTCTGTATCGTTCAAATCACGGTTGAAATGAACGCTAGGTTCTTGTTGACTTTGTAATGTTAGCGTTCCTGTTTTATCAAAAACCAAGGTGTCGACCTGTGCCATTCGCTCGAATGTCTGAATGTCTTTGATAAAAAAGTTAAACTTGGCGAGCCACCTGATTCCGTGGCCTAAGGCAAAAGGATATGAAACGGCCAAGGCACAAGGACAGGCAATCACCAGAATACTGACTACTGCATTAGACCAACGGCTTTGATCTACATTGTACCAATAGATACCCGCCATCGTTGCTAGGCTTAGAAGCACCACCGTGAAATACATGCCCACTTTATTCGCAAAATTTTCCCAGTTTTCCGTTTTGCGATTCGGATCTTTAAAGGCTTGTTGTTCCCAAAGTTGAGTTAAATGACTTTGATTTAGCTCTTTGCTGATTTGAATTTCGATGGCTTCCCCTAGGTGTTTTCCTCCTGCATAAATGGATTGACCCGCCTGAATAGGAATTAATTCACTCTCGCCGGTGACAAAGCTGTAATCCATTTGACTTTGGCCCTTTAATAAATAGGCATCGGCTGGAATGATTTCCTGGTTTCGAATCAATAAGCGATCCCCCACTTGAATATCCTCTAAGGGAGCGGTTTCTTCTTGGCCATTGGCGATTTTTGTGACCACTAAAGGGAAATAGGCCTTGTAATTGCGTTCAAATGAGAGGAAATCAAAGGATTTCTGCTGGAACCACTTCCCTATTAATAAGAAGAATATGAGGCCTGAAACTGAATCGATGTAGCCCGCCCCCGTATGTGATAAAATTTCAAATACACTACGACCATATCCTACCAAAATGCCCAATAAAATGGGTAATTCGATGGTCATTTTGCGCAATTTGAGGTGCGCGTAGACATTGCTGAAATAGTCTGAACCGGAATAGAATACTGCTACAGTTCCTAAAGCAAGATTCAAATAGCTAAACAACTGCTGTAAGGATCCATCTTCAATACCTAAATACTCCGGAAAGCTGAAAAGCATGGCATTACCGGCGCAAAAACCGGCGATTCCGAGCTTAAGAAATAGCTTTTTTTGATCATTATTTTGGGGTATTTCGGCCGCATTCGAAATATGCGGTTCATAACCTAAGCTAGCTATCAAAGTAGCAAGTGCGCCTAAACTAAGTTGATCTTCTTTAAACCAAACCGTTAGGTCCTTCTTCCCAAAATTCAAACTGGTCTTAATAATCTCTGGATTCAACTTTTGCAGATTCTCCAGTAGATACAGACAAGAGCGGCAGTGAATCGCTGGAAGATGGAAGCTGACTTTGGAAAACTCTGCGTTCGAAAAGGTGATTAAGCGATCCCTGAATGCTTTGTTGTTTAGAAAATCAAAATTCTTGTCTGTAGGAGAAATGCCCGGATTAAGATCACAGTTATAATATTCTTCTAGCTGATTATCATTCAGTAACTCATAAACTTGTTCGCATCCATGGCAACAAAAAGTCTTTTCCTGATGAATGATGGGCGTTTCTGAACATTCATCTCCACAATGATAACAAATAACCTCTTCAAGAACCTCCGTGTACATGGTTAAAATCTAATGTTCAAATTTCCGGAGATTCCGCTTTGCTAATCGTGATAAATAGCAATTTGAAAACTGATCAACGTCAGGTATTGGGATTTTATATCCTTGTATTTTCGCCTTATTATTTAAGCCAATGAACAATTTTTCAGATACGGAACGGAAAGTGTTAGCCAGTGGAATCGAACTCCGCTATCTGCCAGATGAATATTTATTTCGTCAAGGCCAAAAAGCAGAATTTGTGTTTTACCTGCAAGAAGGAAGTTTAGTGTTAGAAAGTCCTGTGGGCTTTGTATCGATTGATCGTAAAGGCGTATTTATTGGGATAGAGGAAGCGATCGAAGAGAAAAATCATGTGTATTCAGCAATGACTTCGAGCTACTCGCAATTTTTGGTTTTTGAGCGGAAGTATTTTCAACTATTGATCGATGAATTCGATTTAGCTCTTCCCTATTTTGAGTTTAAAAAAGCGGAATTGAATGAACTGCTAAAAAAGGTTCAGCAGAAATACGCAACGATATAAAAGTTTAGAGTGGTATTTAATTGGGTTTGGACTCCCTTTTGCTTTTAGCGGAAGGGAGCTTTATTTTAAGGGGCTATCCTTTTCCTTTTTCAGGGTATTATAGACCATTTTGTCTAAAAATCCATTCATCCATTTATTCAGGAATACGGTTAATTTCCCTTGGAAAGTGAGGACTAATGTTTTCTTTTTAGAATCGTAAGCTTCATAAATACGTTTAGCCACTTCTTCAGCGGACATCATTTTTCCTTCATCGCGCATCGAGTCCCCTGTCACATTTCCTTCACTATTTAAGGAGGCTGCTCTGATATTAGAGGCAGTGAATCCAGGGCAAGCGATTAATACATGTACACCCGTTTCTAATAACTCCGTTCTCAAAGCTTCTAAGAATCCATTCATCGCGAATTTGGAAGCTGAATAACCTGTTCTAACCGGAAGACCTCGGTAGCCTGCAATGGAAGAAATACCAATTATTCCGCCTTTTACGGCTTTTATATGCGGTAATGCGGCATGGGTGGCGTAGACCGTCCCCCAGAAATTTATGTCCATTACTTGCTTGAGCACTTTCAGGTCAACGGTCTCAAACATCGATCGCATTGAAATACCTGCGTTATTGATTAATAGATCAATTCTGCCATATAATTGCATCACCTGTTCTACCATTGCGCGGGTTTGCTCCTCAGAGGCTGAGTCGCAGACGATACCTTTGGCAGCTATGCCTGCTTCTTGTAATTCTGCTTCTGCCGCATGTAGATTTTGCTCATTTCTACCTGTGATGACGATCTGAGCTCCTTTTCTGCCGTATTCATAGGCTAAGGCTTTTCCGATTCCAGAACTAGCTCCCGTGATGATAACTACTTGATTCTCCATGTGAATTAATTTCCTTGCGAAGTTAAGGTTTTATCTTGAATTGGTTGGCTTGCCCATATAAAGCCGTATTTTTGTGCACATTTTTAGCAGCATGAGTAAGAAAAAAGAAAAGAAAGCCCCTGTGGTGTTGGAGCAAATTGCGATTTTGGATTTTGCCGCAGAGGCAAAGTGTATTGCCAAAGTAAACGATGAAGTGATTTTTGTTCAAGGCGCTGTCGCTCCTGGCGATATTGCTGATTTACGTATTTTGAAGTCCAAAAAAAGCTTCAAACAAGCCCAAGCCATCAACATTCAGCCTCTTTCCAAACACCGTACAGACGTAGCTTGTAGCCATTTTGGCATATGTGGCGGATGTAAGTGGCAACATGTTTCTTACGAAGCTCAAACAGCCTTTAAAGCGCAACAAGTCAAAGACAATTTGACCCGCATCGCTAAAGTGAAATTGCCCGAATTTCAACCCATTCTAGGTTCTGAGGAGACTTATTACTACCGCAATAAATTAGAATTTACCTTTTCTTGTGCGCGTTGGCTCACAGAGGATGAAATTGGTAAAGAAGATTTAGGATCAATGAATGCCCTAGGATTCCACGTTCCAGGCCGTTTTGATAAGATTTTACCTGTCGATCATTGTTTCTTGCAACCTGATCCATCCAATGCAATTCGCAATGGAGTGCGTGATTTCGCTGAGGCGAATGGAATCTCCTATTATGAACTAAAAAACCAAAAAGAGGGAGCTTTACGTAATCTCATCATCCGAAATACGGTGACAGGAGAATGGATGGTTACCGTACAGTTTGCCTATGCCACGGAAGAGGAAATCAAACAGGTAATGGAATATTTGAAGTCCTCATTTCCGATGATTACTTCATTGAATTATGTTGTAAACCAAAAAGGGAACGACACTTTCCATGATTTAGAAGTCGTTTGCTACCACGGAAAACCTTTTATGGTCGAAACGATGGAGGATTTGAAGTTCCAAATTGGCCCTAAATCCTTCTTCCAAACCAATGCAAAGCAAGCCCTAAAACTATACCAGTTGGTGCGTGAATACGCAGATTTGCAAGGAAATGAAGTCGTATATGACTTGTACACTGGTACCGGAACCATCGGTTTATTTTTAGCGAAACATGCCTCCAAAGTTGTCGGACTCGAATACGTCGAGATGGCCGTAGAAGATGCCCGAATTAATGCCGAATTAAATGGCATTAAGAATGCAACCTTCTTTGCCGGTGACATGAAGAAAGTGTTGACAGAAGAATTCATATCTATTCATGGAGCACCTGACGTGATTATTACGGATCCCCCACGCGCGGGAATGGATGTAGATGTAGTGAATCAAATCTTAGCGGTTAAGCCAAAGAAAATAGTCTATGTTTCTTGTAACCCAGCAACTCAAGCCCGCGATTTAGCGCTATTAGATGTAGCGTATGAAGTCGATGTAGTTCATCCGGTGGACATGTTCCCGCAGACGCATCATGTGGAGAATATTGTGAGGTTGAAACTTAGAGCATAGATTATTTCATTACGCGATTCCGAAATTGTGCTGCGCAATAATTTCTTAAATCGCGCAATAAAATATTTTAATGCCTAATTTAACTCTAATCTAACTGTTTTGAAATGCAAAAAGGGCGATAATTCGGCCTTTTTGCATTTCAAATGTTTATCCCCGAAGGGGATTCAAACTTTGTTCTTTTTGCTTTGTTCTTTGTGCTTTAAGTTTTAAAAATTGCGAACGCAATTTTTAAAACGGCGTGTTCAACGGATCATAATCCTCCGGCGGAAGATTCATCTTGCTTCCCTTAAATACCGCATCGTTGCTAGACTCAAAAGCGGATGTTTGATCACCTAAAGCACTTAAATCGAAATTGCCGCCTTCATTGTTTGAGAAGGGTTGGAAGTCTAAATCGCAGTATTTAGTGAATTTACCGATGAATTTCAGCCAAACATTATCGAGAGAACCTGAACGGTTTTTGGCCATAATAATCTCTCCCATTCCCGTAATGGAATTTCCTTGATCATCCGCTGTGATGCCATAGTATTCTGGACGGTAAATGAACATTACCTGATCGGCGTCTTGCTCAATGGCTCCAGATTCACGAAGGTCAGAAAGTTGTGGCTTCTTATTTCCTCCACGCGTCTCTGTAGACCGGTTTAATTGAGAAAGGGCGATTACTGGTACATCTAACTCCTTGGCTAATTGCTTCAAGGCGCGCGAAATTTGGGCAATTTCTTGCTCCCGGTTACCGCTGGCTCCTTTTCCAGAACTATCTCCGGTCATTAGCTGCAAGTAATCGATGACGATGAGGTCGATGCCTTTTTGGGCTTTTAAACGACGACATTTCGCTCTTAACTCTAAAATGGATAAGGCTGGCGTGTCATCAATAAACATATTCGCTTCGAATAATTTATTGATTTTCGTGTGTAATTGCTGCCATTCATGTGGCTCCAATTTTCCTTTACGGATTTTCTCAGCTTCAATTTCGGCTTCTGCCGAAATAATACGATTCACTAGTTGAACGGCGCTCATCTCAAGCGAGAAAAGAGCCACAGAGTGTCCAAAATCAACAGCAGCATTACGGCAAGCTGAAACGACAAAAGCCGTCTTACCCATACCTGGACGAGCTGCGATAATGATTAATTCTTGTCTTTGCCAGCCAGATGTCAAACGGTCTAAGTCCGTAAATCCGGACGGAATACCTGTTAAACCACTTTTTTGGAGTTGTTTCTTTTCTAATTCATCCACGGCCTTCTTCAAAATATCCGACATACTCTCGTAATTCTTGCGGATATTGGATTCAGCGATAGTGAAAAGTTCCTGCTCCATTTTATCTAATAAATGAAACACGTCAGACGTGTCTTCATAAGATAGGCGTTGGATTTCGGAAGATATTTGAATAAGCTGACGCTTTAAATATTGCTCAATGATGATTCTAGCGTGGAATTCAACGTTCGAAGTGGAACTAACACGCGAAGTTAATTGGGCTAAATAGCTGGTGCCACCTGCTTTTTCTAGGCTACCGTTTTGCTTTAAAAAATTGTTAACGGTAAGTAAATCAACTGGTTGAGAAGCTTGGAATAAACCTTGAATTGCCTCAAATATTAACTGGTGCCCTTCTTTATAAAAGGACGCAGGTCGTAGTAATTCGATGACATTTGCCAAAGGTTCTTTCTCTAACATCAAAGCTCCTAATAAGGCTTCTTCTAGGTCTACCGCCTGAGGAGGTAATTTTCCTAAACCCAAATCGCTTAAACGCGTGGGCCCTGCTTGCGTACGAACGCCAGCAGACTGATTTCCTTTTTTATAAATGGATGAAGGGGTGTTAGATTCCATACCACAATTTTACGTTAAATTTTCAAAATTATCTTATAAAGGAAGATATTAAATTTCAAGAATTTCTTATTTTTACTCCCATACGATTTAAACCCATTTTTACTTGTTAGAAAAAATAATTTCCCTCTCAGAGGTCTCTCTAATTGACTTTTTAGGCGTTGCAAATGCTAATATCTCTTTATTGATAAACGCCTTTCCTCAGTCAAAAATCATCGCTCGTGGCGAGCAATTAACAGTCCGTGGATCGAACGATCAAATTGCTTTAGTGGAAGCCATTGTGAACTCCTGTGTGGCTCATTTGGATAAACACCACTCACTTATGGAAAAGCATATGCAAGCCTATATCGATGCGGTGCTAAATCCGACGGGTGAAGAAACCGAGCAGCCATGGGTGGAGGATAAGGATGTGCTCCTTTTTGGCAATAAAGGGATTGTTATTAAGGCCAAAACTCCGAATCAACGTAAACTGGTTGATGCTGCTACCACGAATGACATCGTCTTTGCTATTGGACCTGCTGGTACAGGCAAAACCTATACAGCGGTGGCACTTGCTGTAAAGGCTTTGAAGAACAAAGAAGTTAAGAAAATCATCATCACTCGACCTGCAGTAGAAGCCGGAGAAAACCTAGGATTCTTGCCAGGGGATTTGAAAGAAAAAATTGATCCCTATTTGCGTCCCATTTATGATGCATTGGATGATATGATTCCCGCAGAGAAATTGAAATTCTATTTAGAAAATCGGACGATTGAAATTGCGCCTTTGGCCTACATGCGTGGACGTACCTTAAATAAAGCTTTTATTTTATTAGATGAGGCTCAAAACACCACTTCCATGCAAATGAAGATGTTTTTGACACGTATGGGTATCCAATCGAAGACGATTATTACAGGCGATAAATCCCAAGTTGATTTACCTAAAAACCAAACTTCAGGTCTTGGAGAAGCAGAACGCATCCTTTCTGGAATTAATGGGATTGCCTTTGTCGAATTGGATGGTTCAGACGTTGTTCGTCACCGATTAGTGCGTAAAATCATCGAAGCGTATGGAAAGCAAGAAAAGTAAGATCATTCAGGCGATTAGTCCGGAAGAAATCGAACAGGTATTTGCCATTCGGACGGAGGTGTTTGTCAAAGAACAAAAGTGCTTGCCGTCTGAGGAATTTGATGAGTTAGATGCAGTAGCCAAACATTATTTACTGTTGGAAGACGCCACACCAGTGGCAACCGGTCGATACCGCAAAACAGATAAAGGTATTAAGGTGGAGAGAATCGCTACGTTGGAGTCAGCCCGCGGTAAAGGTTACGCTTCTTTAATTATTCAGCATATTTTTGCAGAATCTGCTGCTGAATATCCCTATTGCCATCATTACTATTTACACGCTCAAGTTTCTGTGATGCCTTTGTATGCTTCTTTAGGTTTTCAGCCTTATGGAGATACGTTTATTGAGGCGGATATTGTGCATCAGGCGATGTCATTAAATTACAAAGCATAAAGAACAAAGTACAAAGATGGAATCTCCTCCGGAGATGGTTTTTTGAAATGTTTCTGAAATAATAAAAAAGGGGCTTTATGGCCCCTTTTTTATGCAAACTTTGTACTTTTTGCTTTGTTATTTGTGCTTTCATTTAAATAGCGAAGCTAATTAAATGAAGTAGCGAAGCTAATTAGAATGGTAAATCATCCCCACTCTCCGCAGCTAATGGAGGAAATTGGTATCCGCCTGCTGCCGGTGTAGGCTCCACTCCTGCTGGGATTGAACCAGTGCGATCTAAACGATATGCACGGATTTCTGTATACCAACGCTCGTTGTATTCTCTTGATTCTACGTTGAATTGCACTTTTACGATTTCGCCCTCTTGAACCGGACCTAAATCTTGTGTTTTATCACCCCAAACTGACATACACACCTTTTTAGGGTATTGATCTTGTGTTTCGATCACAAATTCTTGCTTGATCCAGTTGGTGCCGTTTTTACCTGTTCCTGTAACCTCAGGTAATTTCTTGATTAATTTTCCGCTTATTTCTAAAGCCATTGTAAGAATTTTTTGAGTTCTGTAATTCTTGGCAAGTAAGTAAATAATTGGTAATTTTACTAACCGTTTTTGGCGATGTGGTGAAATTGGTAGACACGCTACCTTGAGGTGGTAGTGCCGTTAAGGTTTGGGAGTTCGAATCTCCCCATCGTCACTTAATTTTTTGTTTAATCTGTAAATCATGTTGAAGATGAAACCTTACAGTGTATTGCTTTACTATAACTATACTCCTATTCCGAATCCGGAAGAGTACCGAGTAAAACATCACCTTTTTTGCATTGAAAATAACCTTTTGGGACGTGTAATCGTCGCCGCTGAGGGTTTGAATGGAACCGTTTCGGGTTTAAAAGCGGATTGCGATTCTTACATGAAGTGGTTAGAAAATGATCCGATTTTCGCTGGCTCTGATTTTGACTTCAAAATTGATTATCACGAAGCGCATACATTCAACAAATTGCACGTTCGAGTAAAAAATGAAATCGTTCATTCTGATTTAGTAGTTGATCCTCGCGTTAGAACGGGCAAGCATTTGAAGCCGAAAGAATTCAAGCAATTATTGAAGAATGATCCAGATGTGGTTTTAGTCGATATGCGTTCGAATTATGAACACGAATTAGGTCGTTTTAAAGGTGCCTACACGTTTGATATGGAGAATCTGCGCGATTTACCTGATCACGTACAGGAAATTGAGCATTTGAAAAACAAAAAGGTCATTACCTATTGCACTGGTGGGATTAAGTGCGAGAAAGCATCCGCTTATCTAATTGAAAAAGGATTTACGGATGTATATCAATTGCATGGCGGTATCATTAAATATGGTTTAGAAGAAGGTGGAGAGGATTTTGATGGTTCTTGCTATGTGTTTGATAACCGTGTCGCTACGGCAGTGAATTCAGTGAATCCAGAGGTTGTTTCAGAATGCCATGTTTGTCATACGAAATCAGATCACATGGTCAATTGCGCCAATCCGGAATGCAATGAGCATTTAGCTATTTGCCCATCCTGTCTTAAAGAGATGGAAGGAGCCTGCTCTACTGAATGTAAAGAGCATCCCCGGAAGCGCCCTTACAATGAGAAAGGATATTATTCCAAAAACTCAGTGGGTTATTCCCCTGAATTAGGATTCAAGTCCTTTAAACGGACAGAGAAAATAGAAAAACAAAAAAAGGCTCAATTATGAGCCTTTTTTATTTCTTGGATATGGTATTCCTGGATGAGAGCTGGAGTTTCAGGACTTAGCGTAAAGTACACTGCTGCATTTCCCTTTTCGCCAATGATTCGAAAGGTGCCTCTCAGGTTATTTTCTGGTTCGATTTCTTGAATGGATCGAATGGTTCCAATCTTTTCAAAAATAGCCTTTGCTTCAGCTGCTAACTTATCTGGGAAATAATCTAGAAAGAAGTTTTCGGCGAAAATACCTGATTCAGGCGCATTCTTCCATTCCGGTAATAAGCGAACTAATTCGGATTGTCTTTGCTTTAAAATGGCAGACGCCGGTAATTTTCTAGGACTTAGCTGAGTAGAAGAAATTAAGGAATCGAGCACTTTGAGATTGATAAAACTAGCGGGTGCATAGGTAACATTCGCGAAGGAAATGATACCTAAATCATAATCTGGATAAATCCGCCAATTACTTCCAAAACCAGGTAATCCTCCTGAATGTCCCACAGAGCGTCTTCCTTGATCATCTTGTAAGAAGCTTAAACCATAGCCATACGAAGTAAAGGAACTACCGATTCGGCCGTTTGGATAGGTGTATTTGGGATTAAATCCGCTGATATTCCAAGGGAATTGCATTTCTCGTAAGGAACTACGTTTAAGTGGGCCTTTTTCTGTTTCATCTCGCTCTGGCCAGGCAGATAAGTGCAAAGCCGTGTATTTGCTGAAATCTTCCAAAGTAGTGATCAATCCCCCCATCGCACCATAGGCTCCATCGTGCTCCATGGGTTGTTTTACCCATTTATTATCTAGCCAACGGTATCCATAGGCTAATTTGTTTGCCGGGACTTCACTGTATTCCCAATAGGTATTATTCATTCCTAAGGGCTTGAAAATGTGTTCTTTGATGTAAGATTGGTAGCTTTGGCCACTCACGTTTTTGATGATTAAACCTAACATCGCAAAACCCATATTGCTGTATTCATAGCTCACGCCTGGGTTTGTCGAGAAAGTAATTCCTTTTTTGATCATCGCTCTAAAGGTCTCATCTGAAATGCCTAATTGGCGATCGCCCCAAGGATTATCTTCTGGAAATCCAGCCGCATGTGTTAATAAATGACGAATGGTGATGACAGGGGCATCTTTTGTGAGCGATTGAGTGGTTTTCAATTCCGGAATGTAATTGGCTGCCGGATCGTCTAAGCGTAATTTCCCCGCATCTCTCAGCTGAAGAATGGCCATGCTGGCAAAGCTTTTGGACATTGAAGCAATGCGAAAATCAATCGTTTTGTCGGCCTTTATGCCGTTCTCGATTTGTGCGAGACCTAGCGCATTGGAATGAATTAAGCGGCCATTATATACGATTCCATATACGAGACCAGGCATTTTAGAAAGGTTCGCTTGCTGTTTAAATAGGGAATCAAGGGTGGGAATGAATGAATGGATCTTTTCTTCATTCGTTTGAGCATTGAGGCTGAAAGTTGCCGCAAGGAGGCAGCAGAATAGGAGTTTTTTCATCGTTTCTTTTTGGCTAAATTCTCCTGAACTCTAAATAAGGTAATCTCTTTAATGAGTTCCAAAGGCATAGGTGAATGATACGGAAACTTAATCGCTCCTTTTGAACCCTCGTAGGGAGCTAATTCTTGTACAAAATTCTTAATCCCGCTAGGGGTTGGATAAAAACCTAAATGATTATTCCAGGCCGCAAAGTGGATTAAATTACCATTTAACTTGAAGGTGGGCATCCCGTAAGACATCGTTTCTTCTGTTTCCTCCGGTACGACCGAACGAATCGCATCACGGACTTCAATTAAAATTTTCTGCGTGGCCTCCGGAAAGGTCTTGATGTATTCTTCCATAAATATTAGGCTAATTGTCTATGTCTAACGAATAAAAATAAGGGAAATGCAAAGGCAAAACCTATTAAAACGGTTGCCAATAAATAAAGGTACAGGTATTTGATTTTAATCCGTAATCCTTCTGCCAGTATAAAAAAGGTGCCTGCGATGGCGCCGGTCCAAAAGTCACAACTTAAACTTTTAGCGTAAGGGTTTGCCGTCCAAGTGCTTTGGACAAAATCAATGACATCAAATTTCCCGTTGTTTAGCATCATTCCCTCGTATACATAGTAAAAGGTGATGCTCCCCCCTACAAGGGAAAGAACTAAATAGAGATAGTGTGCATTTTTCATAAGATTGATTTAATGGTGATATTTCGGCCGCGCATTTCGACGCGATCCCCCACTTTTTTGCCCTTTAATTCGACTCCAAGTGGTGATTCAATGGAAATTGCGTAAATGGAATCGAGTTTGCCGTATCCGATGGAAATAAAATAAGTTTCTTGATCTGTTTCTACTAGGCTTCCCTCAGAAATGACTGCTGAAGCAGGTAAATCCGCTAGTCTGTCTAATTTGGCGATAGAATTAAGGGTATTATCTACCAAAGCACTTAGCTTATCCATTTCTCGTTGCATCATCTCTCGACCCGTTTCAAATTTATCTCCGGCACTACTTTTTGTATCAGAATCGCGGGATTCTTTGGCCAAAACATATTCTCTACGAGCTTCTTCTAGCGTATTTTCCAAGATGGAACGCAGATTTGCCTGTATTTGAGACTTGGTGCTTTTCATGAGGGGCTTATTACATTGGAAAATTATCAATAAATTTGCGCATGACCTATTTCTCTCCCACAGACTTGATTATAAATCCGGATGGAAGTTCCTATCATTTGAACTTACGGCCTGATCAAATTCCGGATACCCTTATTTTGGTGGGTGATCCAGAGCGTGTTCCCACTGTTTCTGCCTTTTTTGATGAAGTGACTGAAATCGTTCATAAAAGGGAATTTGTGACTCATTTAGGCGTTTTAAGGGGTAAAAAGATCGGTGTATTATCCAGCGGTATTGGAGCGGATAATGTGGAGATTGTGATGAATGAATTAGACGCTTTGGTCAATATTGATTTCCAAACGCGTCTGGAGAAAACCGAAAAAAGATCCTTGCGGCTCATCCGAATAGGTACATCAGGAAGTATTCAAGCGCATATCCCAGTGGATTCGATTTTGATTTCGACTGCTGCGATTGGATTTGATAATTTAGCCCAATTCTACGGTTTTGATTCTGTAATGTCGATATCTGAAGATTTTTTAGCCGCTTGGACTAAAGCAATTGATTATCCATTGCCTCTATATGCAGCCAAAGCTAGTGCTTCACTTTGCGTTCAATTTGCGCCGTTGAAAGCGTATAATGGAGTTACCTTAACGGCACCAGGATTTTATGCTCCGCAGGGTCGTACGATTCGAATGCATTCGATAAGACCCGATTTTTTAGAAAAAGTCGCTGCTGCTAAGTTAGGTGAACAAGAAATTACCAATATCGAAATGGAAACTGCTGCCTATTACGCTTTTGGGGGTGCTATGGGGCACGAAATGATTTCATTGAATGCTATTTTAGCGAATCGCATCACGAATGAATTTTCTAAAGACCCAGAAGGCCAAATTAGGTCTTTGATCGAGAAAGCTATAGCATTAATCGCATAACGTAATCATCCATTACGTAGCCATTGCCTATATCTAAGACCATTTCGTGGTCTTTTATAAAACCTTTCTTCAGGTAAAATTCGACAGCTGAATTGTGTTTGTTGACGTTTAAATAGATGGATGTGAGTCCCATCAATCGAGCTTGATGACTAATCTGTTCGATAATGAAGCTTCCTGCGCCTTTTTGTTTGACGGATGGTCGTAAATAGAGTTTATGTAATTTACCGTCAGTCTCTGAAGTCTTTTCAAAAGCACAATATCCGATTGCGCTACCGTCCGATTCTACTATAGAGAATAAGTGAATTTGACTGCTAATTAATTCCGTATTGTACATCAGCGGAATCATGTACAAAGTTTGCTCCTCCGTTAAAATATGGCCGTAGGTGGGTCTCCAGGCTTCTTCTGCAATTTCTTGAATGAGGGGAATGTCTTCGAGCGTCGCTTTGCGTAAAATCATAGCCAAAATTTGTAAATTGCAATCAAAATAGCAACATATGAAGCCACTTATTCTCATCGCAAACGACGATTCAATCTATTCTAAAGGTATCCGCGTTCTTACGGAAATCATGTCCGAAATGGGCGAAGTCGTAGTAGTGGCTCCTGATACGCATCAATCGGGAATGGGGCATGCGATTACCTTAGGAGAACCGTTGCGCGTGGTGAAAACGAATGATTTTGGCGATCACATTCAATCCTACAAATGTTCAGGAACCCCGGCTGATTGTGTGAAAATAGGTAAACACCAGATTCTAAAAGATCGTAAAATCGATTTAGTTGTTTCAGGTATTAATCACGGCTCGAATGCTTCGATTGCCGTTTTATACTCAGGTACGATGTCTGCGGCCATTGAAGCGGCCATGGAAGGTATTCCGGCAATTGGATTCTCTCTTTGCGATTTTGCATCGGATGCTAATTTCTCCCATTGCCACGATTATATCATCAAAATTTGCCAACAAGTATTAGTTCACGGATTACCTAAAGGACTTACCTTAAACGTGAATTTTCCTGCCCACTCCTCAATGCCATTGCAAGGGGTTAAAGTGGTGAAACAAGCGAATGCGATTTTTAGAGAGCGATTTGAAGAGCGTAAAGATCCCTATGGAAAACCTTATTATTGGATGGACGGGGATTTGTACAACGAGGATTTGAACAACAACACCGATCTAGATGCTCTAGCAGAAAATTATGTCAGCATTGTACCTGTCAAATATGATTTGACCGATTATGATGAGTTAAAGCAAATGCAAAGCTGGGATCTTTAAGAGCGTCAATACACTCAGGGCGTCAGTAATCTGGCCATTTTGAGCCATTTCGATCGCTTCTTTTAAAGGGATTTTACGGATTTTTAATTGTTCGGTTTCTTCTGGGCAGGCTTGGTGTTGGCTGAGGTTTTGGGCCAAATACATCACCGCTTTCTCATCACTCACCGAATTCGAAAGGTACACCTCCCCTAGTTCTGTCCACTCTGCGGCGATTAAGCCTGTTTCTTCCAATAATTCGCGTTTAGCAGCGGCTAAAGTAGATTCCCCTGATTCGATGGAACAACCACCCTCCGGAACCTCCCAAGAATAGGCATTCAAAGTAAATCGATATTGACCAACCAAATACGTGAAACACTCGGAGTCGATAGCCACAATGGATATAGCCGTATTTTTAAAATGTACCTTCCCATAAATTCCGGGATTGCCGGCCGGATTCAAGACTTCATGGTGTTCCACCCGAATCCAGGCATTCTCGTAGGCTGTTTCTTGACTGAGTGTTTTCCAAGGATTGTTTTCCGATTCCATTCGGTAAAAATACTATCTTTGTCTTAATGAAACAGCGGCTTGTCCTTCTTTCTTTTGTCGTTTCGGTGCTGATCATGGCAGCGAAGTTTGCGGTTTACTATGCAAGTGGTTCCACGACTTTGTTGACAGATGCCTTGGATTCGATTATTAATGTCGTAGCGGCCTGTTTTGCTTATTATTCTATCTATTTAGCTTCGTTACCTAAAGATTTAAACCATCCGTATGGTCATGGAAAGATTGAATTTTTTGCGTCTGGATTAGAGGGTGTACTTATTCTTTTAGCCGCTGCCTACATTTTCCTTCACGCTTCTCAGCATTTGTATGCATCACCTGAGTTGAAGAGCTTAGATGTGGGTATGGCCGTTTCTTTTGTTTCTGCCGGAATTAACGGATTAATGGGTTATTTCTTAGTCCAAAAAGGGCGTTCCTCCCACTCTCCTGCGCTTATCGCAGATGGGAAACATCTACGTTTAGATGCCTATAATGGGATTTTAGTGGTAGCTGCGTTAGCCCTCACCTATTATACCCATTGGTTTTGGGTCGATTCAGTGGTCTCCTTTTTATTTGCTGGCTTTATGTGCTGGCAAGGTGTTCATCTGATCAGGGAATCTGTGGCAGCTTTAATGGATGAAACAAACCCTGCTTTGTTCCAAAAAGTAACAGATTGGGTTGTGGAGAATAAGAAAGAGGAATGGATTGATTTACACAATTTGCGCGTGCAACAATATGGCGGAGATTTGCATATCGATTGCCACTTGACATTGCCGCGTTATTGGGATTTAAACAGAACACACGAGGAAATACACGCCTTTGAAGAAATGTTAGGTGAGTTACAAGCTACCCACGTGGAGATATTTGTCCACGCGGATCCTTGTTTAGATGAATGTTGTAGTCATTGCTCGATCGCTGATTGTGCGATTAGAAAAGCACCATTTTCGAAGAAAATAGAGTGGAACCAGATGAATTTGGCCTTAAACCAAAAACATTTTAACGAAAAATTAGCTCGTTCTTAGGGATCCGATTCCTCCGTCTACCCCAATAATTTGTCCCGTTATCCACGAATTCGCTGGATTTAACAAAAATGTTGCCAAATTAGCCACATCTTCAGCTTGTCCTACACGTCCTAATGGATGTCTTTTACCCCCTGCCTCGATTTTCTCCGGAGAATTTAATAAAGCTCCCGCTAATGGTGTTTGTGTTAAAGAAGGCGCAATCGCATTGACGCGAATCTTGTTTGCCGCTAATTCCGCCGCTAACGAACGTGTCAGACCTTCGATGGCCCCTTTTGAGCTGGCAATGGAGGCGTGAAAGCCCATACCCGTCTGCACCGCTACGGTGCTAAAAAGCACAATGGAGGAAGTCTCAGATTGTTTCAAAGCTGGTAAAAGCGCCTGAATAACGCGAACCGCACCTAACACATTAATCTGAAAGTCTTTCTCAAAGTCTGCCGAAGTCAAGCGGTGGAAAGGTTTTAAATTAATGCTACCTGGGCAATAGGCGATCCCATCTACAGGTCCAGTGAAAGCTGAAATGGCAGAATCGTCCGATCCTAATGCATCCCAAGAATGGTTTTCAATCCCATTAATCGATGAAGGATTTCTAGAGAAGTTAATCACTTCGTGGCCAGCGGTAAGCAAAGCAGTAGCAATGGACTCACCAATTCCTTGGCTAGCCCCTACAATAACGTATTTTCCCATGATTTAGGCTTGAATAGATTGTAAGAATTCTCTTCTGGTATTGTCCTCTTGGAATTTACCACCATAGTAGGAAGTAATGGTAGAGGTTGCCTCGTCTTTTACCCCTCTCGAAGAAACACACAAGTGTTTAGCATCGATGAAAACGGCAACGTGATCTGTTTTCAATACTCTCTGAAGATGCTTCGCAATTTGCATCGTTAGACGCTCTTGAACCTGCGGTCTTTTGGCATAAAACTGTACAATACGATTCAGTTTAGAAAGGCCAATGACTTGTCCAGAAGAAATATAAGCGATGTGCGTCTTACCCATGATAGGTACGAAATGGTGCTCGCAATTAGAATAGAACGAAATGTTCTTTTCGATCAACATTTCATTATAACCATATTTATTTTCAAATAAGGCTATTTTAGGCTCATTAGCAGGATTTAACCCACTAAAGATTTCCTCTATGTACATTTTTGCGACTCTTTTAGGAGTACCGCGTAATGAATCATCCGTCAAATCTAACCCTAAGGTTAACATGATTTCACGGAAATGCGATTCAATAATGGCTATTTTCTCCGAATCAGAAAGATCAAAAGCATCCTCCCTCATCGGTGTTTCGATAGAGGTGGCTACATGATTATCTCCAATTTCCTCGTCAGTTAACAAGAAACGGTCGGTATCAATTAGCAGGGAATTCAACGAAATTTCTTTCTGTTTCATACAATCTGATTTTTAAATCTAATTTAGAAGGGAGTTTAGCCCTCAGTTTATTATAAATCACCATAACGATGTTTTCGGCGGAAGGATTCAAATTAGCGAACTCAGGTACGTCTAAATTTAAATTCTTGTGATCGAATTTTTTGCAAACCTCTGTTTGGGCTAAATCCGATAAAAACTTCGTATCAATGACATAACCCGTTTCTGGGTCAATTGTTCCGGTTACCTGAATAATAATTTCATAATTATGTCCATGGTAGTTCGGATTGTTACATAACCCGAAAATTTCTTTGTTTTTCTCAGCTATCCAAAGTGGATTATGCAAACGATGCGCAGCATTGAAATGTTCTTTTCGGAATACGGTAACGCGAGGAGCTTCAGTCATTTTTTCTAAATTCTTATAAATTTAAAGTATTTTCCTTAAATTTCATCTTTTAAAACCTATCGTTAACAAAATGAAAAGAAGGAAATTTATCTCCGATTCCTTAGTATATACCTCAGGTACCGCTTTATTCCCCACTTTCCTACGACAGCTACCAGAAGAACAAACAAAAGTACGTTTAGGTTTTATTGGCGTGGGATTAAGAGGCCAAAATCACCTCGAAATGGCCATGTATCGACCGGATGTCGAGGTGGTAGCCATTTGTGATATTGACCCTAAAGCCATTGACATCGCTTTAAAGATGGTTTCAGACAAAGGGCGTCCTGCTCCTGCGGTCTATGGCAAAACTGAAAAAGATTTTGAAAATTTAGCTAAGCGTACAGATATCGATGGCGTGGTGATTGCGACTCCTTGGGAGTGGCACGTTCCGATGGCCTTAGAAGTGATGAAGCAAGGCAAATACGCGGGCGTAGAAGTATCAGCGACTGTCACCTTGAAAGAATCGTGGGATCTCGTCAATATGTACGAGAAAACGGGTTCTCATTGCATGATTTTGGAGAATGTGTGTTACCGTCGTGATGTGCTCGCCACGTTAAATATGGTTCGTCAAGGGATGTTTGGTACCTTAAATCACGTACAGTGTGGCTACCAGCACGATTTGCGTGAAGTGAAATTTAATGATGGAAAGCAAGCCTACGGTGGTGGAGTGGAGTTTGGGGAGAAAGGTTTTTCTGAGGCCAAATGGCGTACCCAGCACTCTGTCGATCGCAATGGCGATTTGTATCCAACACACGGTTTAGGACCGGTGGCTGAGATGTTGAATATTAATCGTGGAAATCAGTTTGCTTATTTGACATCAATGGCTACGCCATCTTTGGGACTACATAATTACATCGTTGAAAAAGGAGGCGCTGATCATCCAAATGCGAAAGTCAATTTCAAATGCGGTGACATCGTCCAAACCATGATCAAATGTGTCAATGGAGAAACGATTCTCATTACGCATGATACGAATTCACCACGTCCTTATTCACTTGGATTCCGAGTTCAAGGCACAAAAGGACTTTGGATGGAAGACAATAAATCAATTTATTTAGAGGGAGTTTCTGCTAAAGCACACCGCTGGGAAGAAGCGAAGCCTTATTTAGAGAAATACGATCACCCATTATGGAAAGCGCATGCCGCTGATGCGGAGAATGCGGGCCACGGAGGTATCGATTATTTCGTTTTAAGAGCCTTTATTGAGGCGATTAAGGCGAAAGTTGCGCCACCGATCGACGTGTATGATGCGGCGGCTTGGTCGGCCATTGCGCCATTGTCTGAGGAATCAATTAAAAAGGGCTCCGCTCCTATCCAAATACCTGATTTTACCCGCGGTAAATGGAAAAAAAATCAACCCATTTTTGCTTTAAACGATCAATACTAAACCTATGAACCAATCAAAAAACGTTAACGGACCTCTTTTAATTATCGGTATTCTATTCTTTGTCTTTGGTTTTGTGACCTGGGTGAATTCGGTGCTAATCGCCTTCTTTAAGGATGCTTTTCAATTAAATAATTTCGATTCCTTATTAGTCACCTTTGCCTTTTTTATCTCTTATTTCGTGATGGCGATTCCGTCTTCTTGGGTCTTAGCTAAGACAGGCTTTAAAAAAGGGATGTCGCTTGGTTTATTAGCGATGGCTGTGGGAACCTTATTATTTATTCCAGCTGCTCAAATGGAAAATTATCCCATGTTCTTATTTGGGCTTTTTGTCATTGGAACTGGTTTAGCACTTTTACAAACGGCTTCGAATCCTTATGTAACGATTTTGGGACCTGCCGATTCAGCTGCTCAACGTATTTCTGTGATGGGAATTTGCAATAAAGTGGCAGGGATTTTGAGCCAGTTTATTTTTGGTGGATTATTTCTTTCAAGTGCGGTGGCCGGATCTAAAAAATTAGCCATCGTCATTATGCCTTATGGTATTATGACGGCGGTTTTAGTAGTTTTAGCCATTTGGGTATGGTTTTCTTCTTTACCTGAAGTGGAAGCAGAGGAAACCGTGGAGGAAGCAGGAAATGCTAAATCAAGTGTTTGGGCTTACCCTAGTTTAGTCTTAGGCTTAGTCGCTTTTTTCGTTTATGTAGGTGTAGAAGTGATCGCGGGAGATACAATTATTAATTATGGGGTTTCTCAAGGCTTTAGTCAAGATGTGGCAAAGAGTTTTACGACCTATACATTATATGGGATGTTAGCGGGTTATGTTATTGGTATCTTCTTTATTCCCAAATACTTATCTCAACAAAAGGCCTTGAATTATTCGGCCATTTTAGGTGTTCTATTCTCGATTGGAGCTATTGCATTTACTGGATTTAACTCCGTCTTATGTTTAGCCTTACTAGGTTTAGCGAATGCGTTAATGTGGCCGGCATTGTGGCCACTAGCGATTAATGGATTAGGTAAGTTTACGAAGATTGGTAGTGCTTTAATCATTATGATGATTTCAGGTGGTGCGCTAATGCCTTTGTTATATGGTAAAATTGCTGACCAAATCAGAAATACGCAGAGCGCTTACCTTATTTTGATCCCTTGCTATATTTTTATCTATTATTACGCAACAATTGGTCATAAAAAGAGTTCTTGGAAGTAGAATTGCCTATTTTTGCGTTTTGTTTCTAATATGTCTAACATGTTGAATTTGACAGATCCTCTTATTGCTGATGGAAATCAGTACGCTTCGTCGCTCTATGCGTATGAAAGACGTAATACTATCCCAGTACAAATAGGTGATCTCTATTTAGGTTCTGACTTCCCTATTCGAATTCAGTCGATGACTACAGTGGATACGATGGATACGCAAGGTTCCATTGAGCAATCCATCCGAATGATTGATGCCGGTTGTGAATTAGTTCGCATTACTGCTCCATCTGTGAAAGAGGCCCAAAACCTCGAGAATATTCGAAAAGGATTACGCGAGCGTGGTTATACCACACCTTTAGTGGCTGATATTCACTTTACCCCTAACGCAGCTGAATTGGCTGCAAGAATAGTGGAAAAGGTGCGTATCAATCCAGGTAACTATGCTGATAAAAAACGTTTTGAGACGATTGATTATACCGATGCTTCCTATGCATCAGAACTAGACCGTATTCGGGATAAATTCCTTCCATTAGTCAAAATCTGCAAAGAATATGGCACGGCGATGCGTATTGGAACGAACCATGGTTCGCTTTCAGATCGTATTTTAAGTCGCTATGGTGATACACCACATGGGATGGTGGAATCGGCTTTAGAGTTCTTACGCATTTGTGAGGATGAAAACTATTTCAACATTGTGCTTTCGATGAAATCATCGAATACACAGGTGATGGTGGAAGCTTATCGTTTATTAAGTAAGAAATTAAAGGATGGCGGATTTAAGGCATATCCAATGCACTTAGGGGTAACAGAGGCTGGAGAGGGCGAGGATGGTCGGATTAAATCTGCTGTAGGGATTGGCACTTTATTAGAAGATGGATTAGGAGATACCATTCGCGTTTCATTAACAGAAGATCCAGAATTTGAAATTCCAGTAGCACAAGACTTAGTGCGTCGGTATGATACGCGTGCCGCGTCTCAGGATCCTATTTCCGTTTTTTCAGGTCATTCTGTTGCGTTTGACTCCCCTATTAATCCCTTTGCACATTCACGTAGAAAGACAACAGAAATCTTTTCGATAGGCGGGCATCAGGTTCCTCGCGTAATCGCTGATTTCTCTGCTAAATCGAACATTAGCATTTCGGATCTAAAAGCGATAGGACATTTCTATTTGCCAGAACCGGATAAATGGGCGATGAATGATCTAGGAGCAGATTTTATTTATACAGGCCAGCAGTCACTTGATTTTATGTTGCCTAATGGTTTACGTCAAATTCAGGATGCCTCGGTTTGGACGCCTTCTGACTATGTATATCCGTTATTTGACTATACGGATTATCAAAAAGCCCCTCAAAAGCATTCAACATTAAATTTCGTCTCTATAGACGCTGCTGAGTTAGCGTCAGGTGCTGACCTGTTTGATTCAACTTGCGTCATTCTTTTAAGTTCTACGAATACGCATCAGATGCCGGCTTTACGCCGCGCTTTCTTTCATTTGATCGAAAAGGGAATCGTAAATCCGGTCATAATTCACTTGAACTATACCTCAGTTTCAGATGATCAATTCCAATTGTTCGCTCCTACGGATGGTGGCGCCTTGTTTATTGATGGTTTAGGGGATGGATTGCTGCTAAGCATAAAGCATTCGAAGAATAAAGAAGCCTTGTGTAATTCAACGAATTTTGGGACGCTACAAGCAAGTAGAATGCGAATTTCTAAAACAGAATACATTTCATGTCCGTCTTGTGGTCGTACCTTATTTGACTTGCAAGAAACGACGGCTATGATTCGCCAAAAAACGGATCACCTGAAAGGCATCAAGATTGGTATTATGGGCTGCATTGTGAATGGTCCGGGTGAAATGGCGGATGCAGATTATGGGTATGTAGGGATTGGAAAAGATAAAATTGCGCTCTACAAAGGGCAAGAAGTAGTGAAAAAGTCAGTTCCAGCCGATTATGCGGTGGATGAATTGATCACCTTAATAAAAGAACATGGAGATTGGCGCGAGCCGTCTGTAAACGACTAGATTATGAGCAGATTAAGAGAACAATTTAAGGTGGGTGAAGTTTTCACGTATTTCATTCGTGTCTTCCAAAAACCAAAGCCAGGCGCTCCAGCAAACTTTAACATCCGTGCCATGCACACGATTAACAAGATCTCGATCTTGATGTTTCTCGTTTGTTTGATTGTAATGATTTACCGCGCGTTTATTCGCTAATTATTTCGTACCGTACAGGCACCAATTAGACTTTGCTTTTTTCAAAGCAACGGCATCTTTTGTTTTGCCTTTGACATAATCACACAAGAATTGATTTTCTTTAGGCCCTAAAGCGCTCGGCATCGAATTAATTAGTTCATCGATTACCTTCATCGCTTGCGTTGCTTTTCGTTGCTTGAAAAGCATATCCGATTCTACCATCCATGTTCTACGAACGATACTAGAACGGTCGAGCCCTGTTTTAGCCATTTGAACTTTTAATTTTGAAATACCTGCCTCGCCTAATTGCGCAGCTCGTGAGCTAGTTAAGGTGATTTGGAAAATATTCTCATAAATCATTCGCACTACAGACGGATCATAAATCGAATTATAGTAATTCAAATTGCGAATGAAATAATCAAAAAGTTGATTATCGTGGCTCATTAAGGCCACTTGCATTAAGTTAAATGTAGATTGTGAACTGTATTGCGCCGGCGTTAATAAGGCGATATAGGCATTCATAGCCTTGATATTTGATAACGTATCACCGGTGATTCGCGCATACTCAGCGTAGTTCAATAACATACCTGGATTCTTTTCTCCTGAGGATAAGCGCTTAGGGAATTGAGTTGCTTGCTCGGCTGGATTTGCCGCTTTAGCTCCTATTCCGTTTACCATCGGTACAGTATTCTCTTTCTCTCCAAAGATTCTCGCCTGTACAATTTTCATCGATTTAGGCTCAAAGAAAACAAATGTGGGTGTGGCATTTACAGTAATTCCGGCTTGTTTTAAGACCATTTGATTCGCTGGGTTGCGAATATCTAATTGATAATTAACGAAATGCTTGTTGTATACTGCTCCTACCGCTGGTTGATTAAATACGCCTTTAAATGAATTGCAAATGTGGCAATCTGGGGCATAAATCTCCATGAAAAGCAATTTTTTTTGCTTGATCGCTTCTGCTCGAGCTTCTTGCAAGGAGGAAGAGGTGCTGAAATTGATGCCTTGTGAGGATCCAATAAAGGGTAATATCAGGAATAGGAGTATTTTTTTCATACTTATTTCGCGCCTTTTTCTAACGCTACGATTTCTTTCTGTAAATGCGATGATAGCGTGCGACAGGTGGCCTCTAATTCTTGAGCGAAGAAATTATCACCTGTGGCTTGTAACGAAGCATCTGCTACGGTTCCTACGATTTCGATGAAGAAACGTTTCATGTCTAACACTTCCATATCTTTTGTCCAAAGCGGTAAAGTCAACGTCCCTTTATGATAAGGATCCCAAGTCGCGACTAAAATGGCTTTCGTTTCCTCGATGCCTTCGTTCGGATTATCAGTAGCTGACCAAGAGATTTGCTCCGGGATATTTTGGTCGTCTAATTGTATTTTAAAATTGATTTCAGAATGTTTCATGGATGTAAAATTAATCGTATTTTCGTATAAATTAAGGAAAAT